>NZ_JAMRYM010000131.1:0-6795 GCF_023743255.1 Rathayibacter rubneri
GTCGACGACGAGCGTGACGGCGGCGCTCGGCCGTGAGACGGCGCCGCCGGCGAAGGAGGCCGTCTGGGTCGCGGTCACGCGGTAGCTCCCCGGAGCCGGCGTCGGAGCGAGCTGGCAGAACCAGGCGCCCGGGCCGACGGCCCGGGCGACGCACGAGGCCCCGCCGTCGGTCGTCACCGCGACGCTCGCGCCCGGGTAGGCGGTCCCGCGGACCGAGCCGGCGGAGGTGGCCGAGCCGTCGACGGAGCCGATCACCGGCGGGCTCAGCACGGCGAGCTCGGCGGTCGCGGTCGTCGTCCCTCCCGCGGCGAGCAGCTCGACGGCGGTGAGCACCGTGGGTCCGTCGGCGAGCGCCGCGGTGCAGCTCCAGGTGTCGTCGGCCGCGACCGTCGTGATGCAGAGGGGATCGCCTCCGCCGCGCACGCCGACCTGGATCTCGTTCCCGGCCGTGCCCGTGCCGCTGACGACGGTCGGGCCTCCGGGGATCACCGACCCCGATGCGGGCGAGGAGACGGCCAGCGGCGCGGCCGCCGCGGCGGCCGGGGCGAGTGCTCCGACGACCACCGCGACCAGGGCGGCGAGGAGCGCGGGGCGCCGCGCGCCCCGCATCCGGGATCGACGGACACGGGTCATCGGAGACCCCGATGAACCCCCCGGTCCTGCTGTGTCGACACGTCCTGGCACTGTGCGTCCATTGCACGGTCGCGCGCGGGCACTGTCAAGCGGGCGCGCCCGTCGTCACCGGATGGACACCTCAGGACGGATCGCGACTCCGCCGGGCGGCGGAGTGGTCGGCGGACGGGAGAGCGCTTCCGCGAGAATACAACCATCGACCCTTCGGAGGAACCATGAGCGAGGACGCGGCACGCGGACGCGATCGGCGGCAGGTGCGCGCCGAGGCCGCGCGCTTCGACGACCCCCGCGAGCTCGGGCGGCTGCTGCCGTCCGGACTGCGCATCGGGCTCGCGCAGAGCGCCTTCCAGACCGAGGGGTCGCTCGAGACCGGCGGTCGCGGCCGCTCGGTCTGGGACGATTTCGCGCTGCGGCGCGGCACGATCGCCGAGGAGGCGACGCCCGAGATCGCGACGGACTTCCTCCTGCGCTGGCGCGAGGATCTGGCCCTGCTCGTCGACCTGGGTGCCGAGGAGCTGCGGCTCTCGCTCTCGTGGCCGCGGGTGCAGCCCGACGGCCGCGGACCGCTCGACCGCGGCGGGCTGGGCTTCTACGACAGACTCCTCGACGCGCTCGCCGAGGCGGGGATCCGCACCGTGCTGACGCTGCACCACCGCGACACCCCCTCCGCTCTGCCGGGCGGGTGGATGAACCGCGACACGGCGTTCCGCTTCGGCGATCTGGCGTTCGACGTCGGATCGAAGCTGGGGGACCGGGTCGCCGACTGGGTGACGCTGGACGAGCCGTCGACCGTGATGCTCGAGGGCTACGCCCTGACCCGGCAGGCGCCCGCGGCCGGCCGCCTCCTGAACGCGCTGCCGGCTCTGCACCACCAGCTCCTCGGCCACGGCATCGCCGTCGAGGCGCTGCGCTCGGCCGAGGTGATCGGACGGATCGGCCTCGTCGACGCCCTCGCGCCGGTCGAGCCCGCGAGCGACTCCGAGGCGGACGTCGCCTGGGCCGGTCTCGCCGACGTCCTCCGCAACCGGCTCGTCGCCGACGCGGTGCTCACCGGCGCGTACCCGCAGGGCCCGGAGGAGCTGCCGCCCTTCCTCGAGCGCCTCGCGCGCGTCGATCCCCGCGACCTCGAGCGGATCGCCGTGCCCCTCGACTTCTACGCCGTCGCCCCGCTGCCGCCGCAGCGCATCGCGGCGGGCCGGGATCCGTCGGCGCCGACCGGCGTCGGGGCGCCCCCGCTCCTCCCGTTCCACGAGCGCCCGTGGCCCGAGCTCGACCGCACCGGCGACGGCTCGCCGTCGGCCCCCTGGGCGCCGGTGTCGGTCCTCCGGCGGCTGGTGGAGCGGTGCGGCGAGGCGCTGCCCCCGCTGGTCGTCACCTCGCTGGGGGCGAGCTTCCCCGATGTGCTCGACGAGGACGGCGCGATCGTCGACACCGAGCGGATCCGCTGGCTCGGCTCGCACCTCGGCGCTCTCGCCGAGGCCGTCCACGAGGGCCTGCCCGTCGAGTCGGTCCAGCTCTGGACCCTCGTGGACGCGTTCGAGTGGCAGCACGGCTACACCCGGCCGCACGGGCTCGTCGCCCTCGACGCGCGCGGCGGCGATCGGGTGCCGAAGGCGTCCTTCGACTGGCTGCGGCGGGTGCTCGACGCTCGCTCCTGAGCGGTCCTCGCGCGAGGCGTGACAGACTTCCGCGGTGCGCAGCCTCCTCGCCCTGGCCTCGATCCTCCACGCCGGCACCGCTCCCGTGCTCTCCGCGCTGGCCGATGTGCTGGCCGACGACGACGGCGAGTACGCCCGCACCGCCGACGGGTTCGAGCGCAGGCTCCCTCTCGCGGGCGTCGAGCAGTGGCGGGTGCTGGCCGACGAGGAGGGGGCGCGCGTCGAATGCGAGATCGTCGCATCGGCCGCGTCGTCGGCGCTCGCCGGGGTCCTGGCCCGTCGGCGGATCCGGGAGGCGCCCGAGCGCTTCCGGGCGGTGGTCACGGCGGTCGCCGACCGCGTCGAACCCCGCTGAGCCGCCGCATCCGCCCTGGTCGTGGCCCCGAACGGGGAATGCCCGAGTGCTGCTCGGTGTTGTCTACGGATGACGGGGTGGGGCCTGGAGCCCCGCCCGACCGGACCGCTCGGAGGAGCACGACGCAGATGGCAGGAACAGCAGTGAACAAGGGACGTGGGACGCGCGGCGGCGACGAGGAGATCGTCTACCGTCGCCATGCGAACGGACGCGGCATGGTCGCTCCCGGCTCGCGCGTCTCGGCGTCCGCCTATGTCGAGACGGGCGCCTACGTGGAGCCCGGCGCGACGGTCGGGGAGCGGGCGTGGATCGGCGCCGGCAGCTGGATCGACCGGGACGCCATGATCGGGCACAGCGCCTTCATCGGCGCGAACGTGCACGTCGGGCCGGAGGCGATCATCGGCCCGGGCGCCCGCATCGGCAGCTACACGCGCATCGGCGGCTCGGCCGTCGTCGCGACCGGAGCGCGGGTCGACCGCGACACGGTCGTGCCGGCCGGCGGCCGCTACGGCGCCGAGGAGAGCACCCGCGAGGTCGGCAGGCGCGCCGCCTGACCCTCGCTCCCCGGACGACCCTGTTCCCCGCGGCTCTCGAGCGCGGCGGAATAGGGTCGTCCCCATGTTCGAACTCCACCACCTCAGCGCCCAGGAGCAGTGGGACCAGCTGCAGCGCGGAGAGGTCTCCCCTCTCGAGCTCGTCGACCACTACCTCGCCCGCATCGACCGGTGGAACGGCGAGCTCGGAGCGTTCACGACGGTGACGCCCGAGGCGGCCCGGCAGCGGGCTGCGGCTCTCACGTCCGGGGCTCTGCCGCGCACCGCGGCCCTGTGGGGCCTCGCGAGCGGCGAAAAGGACCTGTGGCGGCGCAGGGGCGTGCGGACCACCTTCGGCTCGCGGGTGCGCGAGAGCTTCGTGCCGGATGTCTCGGACGAGATCGTCGACGTGCTCGACGCGGCCGGAGCGATCAGCCTCGGCAAGACGGCGGCTCCCGAGTTCGGCATGCCGTCGTACACCGAGAGCCGCGTGGGACCGCCGGCCGTCACGCCGTGGGACACGCGGCTCAGCGCCGGGGGCTCGAGCGGCGGAGCGGCGGTGGCCGTGGCGGCGGGACTCCTGCCCTTCGCGCCGGCGTCGGACGGCGGCGGGTCCATCCGCATCCCGGCCGCCGCCTGCGGGCTCGTCGGGCTCAAGCCCTCACGCGGCCGCGTGCCGGCGACGTCCGGTGTGGGCGGGGTCGGCGGTCTGGTGGTCGCCGGCCCGATCGCGCGCTCGGTCGCCGACGCGGGCCTCCTGCTCGAGGGGATGCTCGAGCGCCGCAACGGCGTCATCCCGCACCCCTACTCGGTGGCGGCTCCGGAGGATCGGGAGGGCTCGTTCCTCGGCGCCGCGGTCCGCGGGGAGGGCCGGTTCCAGATCGGCGTGCTCACCGCGTCCCCCTGGGACGACGTGCAGGACATCCGGCTCGAGCCCGAGGCGCAGGCCGCCTTCGACGAGGGCCTCGCCGCACTCGGCGCCCTCGGACACGGCCTCGAGGAGGCGACGCTGCCGCCCAGCGCGGCGTACCCGGCCGCCTTCCGCACGCTCTGGCAGAGCGGAGCCTCGACGCTGCCGGTCGAGACCGCGGAGGATCTCGCGCTCCTCGAACCGCTCACCCGGTGGCTCGTCCTCGAGGGCAGGCGCCTCGGCGCCCGCGACGTCGTCGAGGCGGCCTCGGTCCTCACGGCGTACGAGCGCGCCGTGATCGCCTCGTTCTCGACGTTCGACGCCGTGCTGGCACCCGCGATGACGATGACGCCGCGGCCCGTGGGCTGGTACGACGCGGAGGATCCCGAGCGCAACTTCGCCCAGCAGGTGCAGTACACGCCGTTCACCTCGTTCGTGAACGTCAGCGGGCTGCCCGCGATCACGCTGCCGCTCTCGATGACCGAGGGCGGTCTGCCGATGGGGATCCAGCTGATCGGGAGGCCCGGCGGCGAGGCGGTGCTGCTCTCGATCGGGGCGCAGCTCGAGCGCCGTGCGCGCTGGCACCGCCGGCATCCTCCGCAGTGGTGAGACCCCGGCGGATCGTCAGGTCGGATCGCTTGGCGCTTAGGTAAGGCATGCCTATACTTGCTCTCGATGTGCATGTTCGAGGGACGCGACGGCCTGGAGCCGACGGGCGTCAAGCAGTTCCTGATCGCGGGCGACGAGACCGTCGTGCCGTGGATCCAGAGCATGCTCGACTCCCTCCCCGCGAACGCGCGCGGCCAGGTGTTCGTCGAGGTCGACGACGCCCGTGGGCTGCCGCCCCTGTCGGCGCCGGGTCGCGTCACGGTCACCTGGCTGGGACGCTCCACCCGCTCCGGCGCCCCCGGCACCGGCGGTCTCTGCCGTCGCGGCATGGCGCTCGAGCGCGCCGTCCGAGCCTGGGTCGGCGAGATGTCCGTCGTCGACGGCGACTACCCGTGGGCCGACGAGCGCCACGACTTCTGCGCCTGGATCGGCGGAGCGGGTCCGCTGATCGCGGAGCTCGCCGCCGACGTCGAGGCGCGTCTGCGCGTCTCCGCCGAGCACGCCGCTCGCTGACCGCCGCTCCCGATTCGTCCTCGGAGTTAGGTGAGGCTCACCTCACCGTGCGATACTGAGGCGATGCCTCCGACGACCGCCGCCCCCGCCCGCCCGGCCTACCGGCCGTACCTCGCGACCGTCGCCCGGGCGATCAGGATCGCGCCGCACTTCATCCGCGTGACCCTCACCGGCGACGACCTCGACTCCGTCGGCTGCACCGGCCCCGACCAGCGCATCAAGCTGGTCGTCCCGACCCCGACGTCCGACGCCCGGGCCTTCCTGTCCTCCGTCGCCGACCCGGACGCCCCCGACGGCGTCGCGGCCGACTGGTACGGACGCTGGCGCACGCTGCCGGACGAGCAGCGCAACCCGCTGCGCACCTACACCATCCGGGCCGTGCGCCCGGAGCTGTCCGAGGTCGACATCGACTTCGTCGCGCACGGCGACTCCGGCCCGGCCTCCGCCTGGGTCGGCACCGCCGCCCCGGGCGCCGAGATCGTGATCATCGCCCCCGACTCCCGCTCCGAGCTCCCCGGCGGCGGTGTCGAATGGCACCCCGGAGCCGCCACCTCGCTCCTGCTCGCCGGCGACGAGACGGCCGTGCCCGCGATCGGCGCGATCCTCGAGAGCCTGCCCGCCGACGCCTCCGGAGCCGCGTTCCTCGAGGTGCCCACCGCCGAGGACCGCCTCGAGCTGCGCCACCCCGCGGGCGTGCGCGTCACCTGGATCGTCCGGGAGAGCGGAGCCGACTGCGGAGCGGCGCTCGACGCCTCGGTCCGCACCTGGGCGACCCGGTTCCTCACGGCCCACCACCGCGGAGTCGAGGTGTCCGACGTCGACGTCGACACCGAGATCCTGTGGGAGGTGCCCGAGGAGACGAAGGACCCCGGCCTCTACGCCTGGATCGCCGGCGAGGCCGGCGCCGTGAAGCGCATCCGCCGCTGCCTCGTCACCGAGCTCGGCGTCGACCGGAAGCGGGTCGCGTTCATGGGATATTGGCGCCTCGGCCGCTCCGAAGCCAACTGACCGAGCGGGCCGCAGGGACGCCGACTGCGGCGTTGTCCTCGCACCGCATGGTTCCACCATGCGGAGCTCGTCCGCCTTGCATTCGACGCCCCCGCGGCCCGCTCGGGGTATAAGGGGAGGCGCCGGCTGAGGCGTTGTCCTCCCACCGCAGGGTTCCACCATGCGGAGCTCGTCCGCCTTGCAGACGACGCCCCTGCGGCCCGCTCGGAGGTCCGGCAGGGGGATGCCGTCTGCGGCGTTGTCCTAGCACCGCATGGTTCCAGCGTGCGGAGCTCGTCCGCTTTGCGGACGACGCGGCTGGGGCCCGGTCGGGGTTGAGAGGAGGGGGCGCCGTCTGCGCCGCTGTCCTCGCACCGCAGGGTTCCACCGTGCGGAGCTCGTCCGCGGTGCGGACGACGCGGCTGCGGCCCGCTCGGGGTTCAGACGAGGGGACTCCGGCTGCGGCGTTGTCCTCGCATCGCAGGGTTCCACCGGGCGGAGCTCGTCCGCGGTGCGGACCGTCGGCCGGCGAACCCCCAACGCAGCGGAGGTCGGGCGGGGCGCGCGCCCACCGCGGGGCGGTGGGCGGCGCTCAGA
>NZ_JAMRYM010000132.1:0-6627 GCF_023743255.1 Rathayibacter rubneri
CCCGAGTGCCGACCCCGGCACTCGGGCTCCCGGTCGGCGTCTCGTCGGCTCCGGGGGCGCGGCTCGGGCCCACGACCGGCGTGGAGCCGATCTCGGTGACCTGCTGCGGCGGCTGCATCGCGCCGGCGACGGTGACGGCGCCTCCGATGATCGCGGCGAGGCAGACGGCCGCGCCGACGGCGAGCAGGACGGGACCGCGTCGGGCCATGGTCGTCTCCTCGGGGGTCGTGCCGTTGCCGGTCGAGCGGCGGAACGGGTTCGGTGTCGATGGTCTCACGGGGCGAGGATCCTTCCGGTGGTGTCGGCGAGCGACCGGGCGGCGAGCGAGCGCCAGGCCGGTCGGAAGAGGTAGAGGCAGGCGAGGCGCAGGCGCGCCGCCGTGTCGTGGGCGTGGAGGCGGTGCGGAGGCACTCCGGCCCGCTCGGCGGTGCGGTCGACGATCGCGGCGGCCTCGGCGGCCCGCCCCGGCGGCAGCAGCCCCTGCGCGGTGCGCAGTCGCAGGTGCGCGCGCAGGTTGCCGAGATCGAGCGCGGCCTCGGCCCGCGCCGCAGTGTCGAGATCGAGCAGGGCCAGGGACCCGTCGTCGGCGGCGAGGAGCTGCTTGTCGTGCAGATCGCGGTGCGCGAGGACGAGCGGCTCCGCGGGGGCGGCGACGAGCGACTCCGACACGCGAGCGGCCGCCGCGAGCACCTGGGCGCGCTCGTGCGCGGGCAGCTGTGTCGCGGCGTGCGCGGCCCAGGTCGCGACGACGTCGGACTCCGCGGCCGGCCCGTGCTCCGGCAGCTCGGCGGGCGCCGGGGGCAGGAGGGCCCAGCCCTCGGCCCAGCGCTCCCAGACCGCGCGCCACCGCTCGGGCGTCGTGCGCGGGTCGGAGCCGACCTCGAGCAGTGTGCGCCCAGGCAGCGCGGCGAAGCGGACGAGGCCGTCGGGGTCGTCGGCGCGGTGGAGCACCCGGGGCAGGTCGAACCCTGCGGCGAAGACCTCGGCGCTCGCATGGGCGGCGACGACTCCGGGAGCGGCGTGTGGGCGCAGCACCTTGAGGAAGCTCCGGCCGTCCGCCGAGCGCACCACGGCGCGGCGACCGGGGCGGTGCACCACGACCGCCCCCTCCCGGCGGGCGGACTCGAGGGCGGGGAGACGGCGGTCGGTGCCGGCGGGCAGGAGCCGGATCCCGCCCGAGGCGCTCCAGCGGCCGCCGCGGACGTCGGGCGAGCCGGCGGCGTGCGCCTCGAGATCGGCGCCGTCGGGAGCGGGCCACGCGCGCGAGACGGTCCACGTCACTCCGTCCTCGACGATCTCCGCGGGCACCGCACTCAGCACGCGAGCACCCCCTCGGCCCGCGCGAGGGCGGCCTCGACGCGCTCGCGCCAGTCGGGCAGGGCGGTGCGGAACGGCTCGACGGCGCGCAGGAGCACGGCGGAGGCGGTGCGGCGGCGGAGGGCGGCGGGGTCGACCGCTCCCCCGGCGGTGCGGTACGCCTCGAGCAGGGCCGCTCCGAGCGCGGAGGAGGGCGGCTCCGCCGCGAGGAGCCCGCCCAGATCCCGCTCGGGCTCGTCGGCGCGGACGCGGTCGAAGTCGATCAGCCGCACGCCGTCGCCGACGAGGACCTGGTCGGCCGAGAAGTCGCCGTGCACGACGGCGGAGCGGGGGCCCGCGCCGGCGAGGCCGCTCGCGAGTCGCTCGAGCCGCGGCGCGAGACCCGGGACGAGGTCGACGAGGGCCCGCACCGCGGTGGCGACCTCGTCGCCGGAGCCCGCGGGCACCGGGACGCCCCGCACGGCGTGCAGACGGGCGAGGGCGGTCCCCGCCCGGGCGGCGGCGAGCTCAGAGCGGCGCTCGGTGAGATCGCCGTCGCCCCACCACGGGGTCGAGGAGGCGCCGGAGCCGATCACCGTGGGGACGAGGACGGGGACGCCCCGGTCGGCGAGGGCGCGCTGCACGCGCGCGACCTCCACCACCGACGCGGCCGCTCCGGGGGTCACGATCTTGACCACGCGCGACGCCTCGGCCACGACGAGGCGGCGGTGCGGGTTGTGCCGCAGGAGGCGGGCGCGCTCGAGCAGCCCGGGCTCGAGCCGCTCGAGGCGCCGCACCGAGGGCGAGAGCTCGCGGTCGGCGCGCACGGGGCCGCTCACGGCGAGGAGCCCGGGATGCTCGCGCAGGACGACCCCGACGCGCCGGGCGCGCTCGCGGGTCTTGTCGAGCTTGGCCGGATCGGCGTACGAGGCGATCCAGCCCGGGCCGGCGGGACCGTCGAACGCGACCACGACGTCCGCGCCGCGCTTCCAGCGCCGACGGGTCACGTGGACCGCGCCGCCCAGGGCGTCGTCGAGGCGCCGCGCGTCGAGGAGCTGCGCGAGGGCCGGGAGCGCCGGATCACGACGGGCCAGGTCGGTCACGGCCGCCTCCGTGCCGGGGGTCACGCGCGCACCTCCTCGGTCGTCCCGGGAACCGCGGCGCGGCGGAACCAGGCCGCGACACGGGAGTCGCTGCCGAGCAGCTCCTCGGGGGTCCCGTCCTCGACGATGCGGCCGTCCTCGAGCCAGAGCAGGCGGTCGGCGCCGGCGATCGCGGCGGGGTCGTGCGTGATGGAGATCGTCGTGCGGCCCCGGGTGAGCTCGGCGAGCGACTGCGCCACCTGGGCGCGCGCCTCGGGATCGAGCCCGGTCGTGGCCTCGTCGAGGACGACGACCGGGGCGTCGCGCAGCAGCGCCCGGGCGATGGCGATGCGCTGGCGCTGGCCGCCCGACAGCGTGCCCCCGCGCTCGCCGAGCACGGTCTCGAAGCCGTCGGGCAGCGCCTCGACGAAGTCGCTCGCGTTCGCGCGGCGGGCCGCCTCCTCGACCTCGGCGTCGGTCGCATCCAGGCGCCCGTAGCGGATGTTCTCGCGGACCGACGTGGCGAAGAGGACCGAGTCCTGCAGCAGGAGGGAGATGCTCGCGCGCAGGCTCGACAGGGTGGCGTCGCGCAGATCGGTGCCGTCGAGCGCGATGCGGCCGCGGCGCGGATCGGAGGCGCGCACGAGCAGGCTCGCGAGCGTGGACTTGCCGGCTCCGGAGGCGCCGAGCAGGCAGACGTTCTCGCCGCCGCCGATCCGGAGCGACAGGTCGGTGAAGAGCGGGCGGCCGTAGCCGTCGTCGACTCCGATCGCCTCGAACGAGACGGCGCCGGCGGTCGTGACGAGCGGCCGGGCGCCGGGGCGGTCGCGCACCTCGATCTCCTCGTCCAGCAGGTCGGCGACCCGCTCCCCCGAGGCCGCGGCGCGCGCGATGCGGCCCGTGTACTTCGCGAGGTCCTTCAGCGGGCGCATGGCGATCTTGAGGTACATGGTGAAGACGACGAGGTCGCCCGGGGTCATCTGCCCCTCGAGCACGCGCCAGCCGCCGCCGGTGAGGACCAGCGCGGTCGCGACTCCCACGATCACGTCGGTGCGGCGCTCGAGCGCGGCCGCGAGGCGGCGGGCCTTCACTCCTTGGTGCAGCGCGGTGGCGTTGCCGCGGTCGAACGCTCCGCCGACCTCCTTCTCGAGTCCGTAGGCCTGCACGACGCGGATCGCGCCGAGCGTCTGCTGGGCGGTGTCGGCGAGCGCACCCTCGCCCTTGCGGGTCGAGCGCGAGGCGCTGGTGATCGACGACGAGCTGCGCCGGGAGGAGACGAGGTAGACGATCGCCGCGCCGACGACGACGAGCGTGAGCAGCGGATCCAGCCACAGCATCACGACGGTGAGCACGACGAGCGTGATGACGTTGCCGACCAGCGGCAGGCCGGCGGTGACCGCCACCTCCTGCAGGCGGCCGATGTCGCCGACGAGACGCTGCACGGTGTCGCCCGCCGAGGACACCGTGTGGTACCTCAGCGACAGGGCCTGCACGTGCGCGAAGACGCGGGCGCGCAGCGACGTCGCGACGCGGGAGCCGACGAGCGCGAAGGCGATCGTCGAGAGGTACGCGGTGATCGCGCGCAGGCCCACGAGGCCGAGCAGGATCGCTCCGCACGCGACGAGGAGGCCGATGGTCGCGGGAGGCGTCCCCGCGTTGGCGCCGGCTGTGGCGCCGAGGCTCGCGCTGACGCTGTCGATCACGATCTTCAGCGGCCAGGGCTCGAGCACCCGGAGGATCACCTCGGCCAGCAGCGCGACGAGTCCGCCGAGCATCAGGAGGCGGTGCTCTCGCAGGTGCGGGCGCACGATGTGCAGGCTGCGGCGCAGCGCACCGGGGTCGGGCGCGGTGCGGCCGGCGCGGCTCATGCGGCGACCTCGCGGGCGTCGGGCAGGGCGTCGGGCAGGGCGTCGAGGATCCGCCCGAGCACCCGGGACCAGTCGTGCTCGGCGACCGCGACGGCGCGGGCGGCGGCTCCCATCGCGCGGCGGCGGGCGGGATCGGCGGCGAGGTCGGCGAGCGCCGCGGCGAGCGCCTCCGCCCGCCCCGGAGCGACGACCAGGCCGGTGACCCCGTGCTCGAGGATCGAGGGGATCTGGCCGACGCCCGAGGCGACGACGGGGAGCCCGGCGGCCAGGTACTCGTAGACCTTCAGCGGCGAGAAGTAGTCCTCGGCGGCGCGCTGCGGGTACGGGGCGACCCCCACGTCGAGGCGGGCGAGCTGCCCGGGCATGTCCTCGGGGGCGACGGCGCCGGTGAACTCGACGTCGAGGCCGAGGCGCTCGGCCTGCTCGCGGAGCGCCGGGCCCTGGGGTCCGTCCCCCACCACGAGGAGGCGGACGAGCGCGGGATCCAGGCGTGCGACCGCATCGAGCAGAGTGCCGACTCCGTGCCACGGCTTCAGAGTGCCGACGAAGCCGACGGTGAGCGGGTGGCCGTCGCGGAACGGGGCCTCGACGATGCGCCGGGTGTTGACGCCGTTGGGGGCGACGAGCGGGGAACGCGCGCCGCGGTCGGCGGCCCAGCGCGCCACCGGGGCGGAGACGCACGCGACGACCGCCGCCGCGGCGAGGACCGCGCGGGTGGCGTCGAGGGCCTCGTCCTCGTCGACGAGGACGCGGTGCTCGCGCTGCTCGTCGATCAGCGGCGAGTTGACCTCGAGGACCGCGGGGACGCCGAGCCCCACCGAGACGAGCGCCGAGGCGCGGCTGAAGAGGGAGTAGCGCTCGTAGACGAGGTCGCAGCCGTCGAGCAGCACCGCCTCGGCGAGGTGCACGGCCGCGGCGGCCACCGCGCGCTCGCGCTCGGCCGGGTCCTGCACGCGGGTGCGGTGCTCGAGCACGGGCACGTCGGCGAGGTCGGCCGGGACGCTGTCACCGGCGCGGGCGCAGTAGACGCGCACGTCGTCGCCGCGCGAGCGGAGGGCGCGGAGGATCTCCTGGACGTGGACGGAGGAGCCCTTGCTCCCGAACACGGGCACGCCGGGGTCGGCGCAGACGACGGCGACGCGCATCACGCCACCTCCGCCGCGGAGGCGTCGCGGGTCAGCGCAGCGAGGGTGCGGGCCTGGACC
Source organism: Rathayibacter rubneri (assembly GCF_023743255.1). Taxonomy (NCBI): domain Bacteria; kingdom Bacillati; phylum Actinomycetota; class Actinomycetes; order Micrococcales; family Microbacteriaceae; genus Rathayibacter; species Rathayibacter rubneri. Next base: position 5,452 of record NZ_JAMRYM010000132.1, read on the forward strand.
CGTGAATCGAACTCGCTCTCGACCAGGGCTCGCGCGCGAGCGGTGACGCCGGCGGTGTCGAAGGCCGGGTCGGCCACGCGCTGGAGTGCCCGGGCGAGGTCGTCCACACGGCCCGGACGGCAGAGGATCCCGGTGTCGCCGTCGCGGATCACCTCGGGGATCCCGGTGACCGCGGTCGAGATGCACGGCACTCCCGTCGCCATGGCCTCCAGCAGCACGGTCGGCAGCCCGTCGGCGTTTCCGTCGACGCCGACGATGCACGGCGCGACGAACACGTCCGAGCGGCGCAGCAGAGCGGCCACCCCGTTCTGCGGCACGGGCCCCAGGAGCCGGACACGCGACTCCAGGCCCGCGGAGCGGATCCGCTCGTCGAGCGCGTCGTGCAGCTCGCCGCCGCCCGCGATCTCGATCTCGACGTCCTGCCCGCCGGCGGCGAGCATCGCCGCGGCGTCGACGAGCAGTGCGAAGCCCTTCTTCTCGACCAGCCGGCCGACCGCGGCGACGCGGAGCACGCCGGTGCGCTCGGGGCGCGGCGAGAAGGCGAAGCGTTCGAGCTCGAGGCCGTTGTAGACGCGGCGCACGCGTCCCGCGGCTCCGGGGAACCGTGCGGCCAGGTGCAGCACGTTGTAGTCGCTCACCGTGACGGCGAAGCTCGCGTCGGCGAGCTTGCGCTGGAGGTCGGCGGCGTCGACGGACTCGTGGAAGAGGTCCTTGGCGTGGGCGGTGAAGGAGTACGGCACGCCCGTCAGCAGCGACGCGAGCCGGGCGACGGTCGTGGCGCTGGAGGCGAAGTGCGCGTGCAGGTGCGTCACCCCCTCGCGCTGCACGGCGGCGGCCAGCTGCACGGCCTGCGAGGCGTCCTCGGGGCTCGCCCGCAGCAGCTCCGGCAGCAGGCGCGCGACGGACTCCATCAGCTCGGGCGACTGCTCGGCGGCCCGCAGCCCCTGCCAGAGCGCGGACGCCTTGAGCGGCTTGTCGAGGTAGCGGACCGGCGCGCTCACGCGGGCGAGCTCGGGGTGGAAGCGGGGGTCGTCGGGAGCGCGGAGCGAGACGATCACGAGGTCCTCGCCCGCGGCCTCGCGAGCCAGTATCTCGGAGACGACGAAGGTCTCGGAGAAGCGGGGGTAGACCTTGAGGACGTAGGCGGTGCGGGGCATCGGGGCTCCTGGGGTGTTC
>NZ_JAMRYM010000133.1:0-6605 GCF_023743255.1 Rathayibacter rubneri
CGCATCGCGCCCCCTCGTGCCCACGTCCGGTCCGACCGCGCGCGGACCGGGAAGTAGATTGAGCTTATGCGCGTCCACGTAGCCGACCACCCGCTGATCACGCACAAGCTCACCGTGCTGCGCGACAAGCGCACCCCCTCCCCGACCTTCCGGCAGCTCGCCGAGGAGCTGATGACCCTGCTCGCCTACGAGGCGACGCGCGGCGTCCGCACCAGGACCGTGACGATCGAGACCCCCGTCACGCAGACCACCGGCCTCGCCCTCAGCGACCCGCAGCCGTTGGTCGTGCCGATCCTGCGCGCCGGCCTCGGCATGCTCGAGGGCATGGTGAAGCTGATCCCGACCGCCGAGGTCGGATTCCTCGGCATGGCGCGCAACGAGGAGACCCTCGAGCCCACCACCTACGCCGAGCGCCTGCCCGACGACCTCTCGAACCGCCAGTGCTTCGTGCTCGACCCGATGCTCGCCACCGGCGGCTCGCTGATCGCGGCGATCCGGTTCCTCTTCGACCGCGGAGCCGTCGACGTCACGGCCGTCTGCCTCCTCGCCGCCCCCGAGGGCCTCGCCGCCGTCGAGAAGGCGTTCGAGGGCCGCGAGGTGACCATCGTCCTCGGCGCTCTCGACGACCACCTCAACGAGCTGGGCTACATCGTGCCGGGCCTCGGCGACGCGGGCGACCGCCTGTACGGGCTCGCCGGCTGAACCGCACGGACTCGCGGGCTGAACCGCACGGACTCGCGGGCTGAATCGCCCCTCCTCCGGGTGCCGCGACGCGCCCGGAGGAGCCGATCCCGTGCCGGATCCTGGACGCGGACCCGAAATCTGTTGACTCGGTCCGTCACAGTCCGCTTTACTTTCCCCCATGACTGACAACGCGCTCGCCCTGACCTCCCTTGAGGCCATCGGGGATGCCGGCATGATGATGGCCGGCGGCCTCGTCATGTGCTGTCGAATGTGCGCTTGAGGCACTGACCTCGCCGGGTTCCCGCACCACCTCCGCCGTCATCTCCCCGTGAGCGGGTCGATCCCTCCGATCGTCCCCGCCGGCCAAGACGGCGTCGCAGGCGCAGCGAACCCCGCGGATGCCCCGCATCCGCCTCTGCCGGCCTTCCCCGCACGGGAACCGGCTCCCACGCGCACACCCGGATCCGCTCCCCCGGACACTCGTCCCGGATCCGACCAGCCCCAAGGATTCGCCATGTCCCTCCTCCACGCCCGCACCGTCCCCGCTCCTTCCGTCACCGAGGCACCCCGCCTCCAGGCCGCTCCCGAGAGCGTCCCCACCGCCCCGCGCCTGCGCGCCGTGCCGCAGGGCACCGAGGCCCGCGGCTTCGCGCTCTACGTCGGCATCGACGAGGCCAAGGCGCGCGCCGCCGGAGTCGACCTCGGCCGCCTCGTCGAGGAGCTCAAGCGCGTCACCGCCCTGATCGCCCCCGACGCCGAGACCTACGCGTCCGTCGCCCTCGCCCCCCAGGGAGCCGGCGGCCGCGACGTCGACGTCGTCCGCCTCGCCCTCCAGGACCCCGCCGCCGTCGCCAAGCGCCGCGCCGAGACCGAGCCCGACCTCGACCGCGCCCCCGGCGGAGTCGTCATCGACATCTCCCGCAAGCGCGTCATCCTCGACGACGAGACCACCGCCCTCACCTACAAGGAGTTCGAGCTGCTGCAGTACCTCGTCCTGCGCGAGGGTCGCACCATCGAGCGCGCCGAGCTCATCGCCTCCCTCTGGGGAGCCGCCGACGACGACGCCCCCAACGAGCGCACGATCGACGTCCACGTCCGCCGCCTGCGCGCCAAGCTCGGCCGCTACGAGGACATCGTCCGCACCGTCCGCGGCGTCGGCTACCGCTTCGACCGCCACGCCGACGTCGCGATCCGCTACGCGTCCACCCCGTCGCCCGATCTGTTCTGAGCGGGGGCGCTCGCGCTCCTCGCTCAGAAGAGGTCGCGCGGTGCTTGTTCGTTGAGGGAGCGCACGCGCTCCCTCAACCGCGGTCGGCTTCGCGACGGATCGAGTACTGCGGATCGGGGTACGACCGGCTCGCTCGAAACGCTGGCACGCGGTTCTCGCCCATCGCCTTCGAGACGAGCGGCTGGTCGAAGCGCGAAGCCGGAGTGCGGCTTCGCCGGCACGGTTCCTGTGAGGTGCGGTTCGCCGGCAGTCCGGTCGCACCGACGCCGTATGCAGGTGATCGGGGCGCAGCAGCGCGTTCCTCGGTGGGCGGCTTCGGGGAGCCTGCTCCGACGGAGGAGAAGCGCTCGGTGCACGGGCGCTCGCTCGCGATCGTGACGGGAGCAGGAGGGCCGACAGCGACGCGGGTGCGGGCGGTCGGCGGCTCCGGATCGAGAAGGTCGGGCGCGCGTTCCGGGGTGGGCGCCGGAACGGATGCGGTGTTCAGGCAGATCCCAGGAAATGGCCTCTTGCGGCGTTATGCATCCGTTATATAGTTCAAGGGCGTTAGTCGTTTGCTGTGGCGGCGAAGCGTGGAAGTGATTGCAGGACACTCTTGGTGCAAGGGAATGAAGGCCGGCCGCTCGCCTCAGCGGCCGGCCTTCTGTCGTTCCCGGGACCGTGCGCGCGCGGCCCTCTGCCGCCCGCGGGACCGAACCCGCACTCGCACCCCGGAGCAGGGTGGGGACACCGTATCCTGAGCACGACGGAGGAGGTCGGGTGAGTTCGAGACGAGCGGTCGCGGCCTGGGAGTCGCTCTTCCGCGCGCAGGTGCACGTGATGCGGGCGCTCAGCACCGAGTTCCCCTCCAAGGAGATCTCGCTGAACGAGTACGACGTGCTCTTCAACCTCACCCGGCAGCCCGATCGGCGCGCACGGCTCCGCGACCTCAACAAGCACGTGCTGCTCACCCAGCCGAGCGTGAGCCGTCTGATCGACCGGCTGGTCAGCCGCGGACTCGTCGTCAAGAGCGAGGATCCGACCGATGCGCGCGGCACGGTCATCGCGATCACGGACGACGGCTACGACATGTTCCGCCGCGTGGCGCTGCACCACATGGAGACGATCTCGCAGCACGTCGGCGACGCCCTCGACGACGACGAGCTCGATCAGCTCACGGCCCTCTGCGACAAGCTCCGCGACCGCGTCGCCTCCGCCTGACCCGCGGGCGTCGCGGGGCTCCTCCCCAGGCGCGCTCCTCCGCTAGCACTCCACGAACGCGGCGGCCAGCACTTCGCCCCGGTTCCGCTCTCGCGGATCATGGAGGCACCATGAGCACCTCCTCCCCCACCCTCGTCTGGCTCCGCGACGATCTGCGCCTCGCCGACAACCCCGCGCTGCGAGCGGCGATCGACCGCGGCGGGCCGGTGGCGGTCTGCTACGTCCTCGACGACGAGTCGCCCGGCATCCGGCCGCTGGGCGGCGCGGCCCGGTGGTGGCTGCACGGCAGCCTCACCGCGCTGGGTGCCGACCTCGCCGCGCACGGCGGGTCGCTCCTCCTGCGCCGCGGTCCTGCCGAGGCCGTGATCCTGCAGCTGGCCGACGAGCTCGGCGCGGGCGCCGTGCACTGGAACCGGCGCTACGGAGGGGCCGAGCGCGCCGTCGACACCGCGGTGAAAGAGGGCCTGCGCTCGCGCGGCATCGAGGCCGAGAGCCACCAGGGCTCGCTGCTGTTCGAGCCGTGGACGGTGCAGACCGGTGGCGGCACCCCCTACTCCGTCTACACGCCCTTCGCGCGCGCCTGCCGGAAGAAGGACGTGCCGCGGGCGCCCCTGCCCCGTCCGCGCTCGATCGACGGCGTCGTCGACCCTGTCGCCTCCGACGATCTGGACGATTGGGGGCTGCTGCCGACCCGGCCCGACTGGGCGGCCGGGCTGCGCGAGCGCTGGGCGCCGGGCGAGAAGGCCGCGGCCGACCGCCTGCGCGCCTTCATCGCCGAGCAGCTCGACGACTACTCCGACGGCCGCGACCGCCCGGCCGACGACGCGACGTCGAACCTCTCGGCGCACCTGCGCTGGGGCGAGATCAGCCCGTTCCAGGTCTGGCAGGCCGTCGTCGAGTCGCGGGGCGAGGGCGCGCACCACGAGCAGGGCCGCGAGCGCTTCGCCGCCGAGGTGCTCTGGCGCGAGTTCTGCTACCACCTGCTGTTCCACTGGCCCGACCTCGCGACCGCGAACTTCGACACGCGCTTCGACCGCTTCCCCTGGGCCCACGCGAGGCAGGAGCACCTCGACGCCTGGCACCAGGGACGCACCGGCTACCCGCTCGTCGATGCCGGCATGCGGGAGCTCTGGCGCACCGGGTACATGCACAACCGGGTGCGGATGGTCACCGCCTCGTTCCTGATCAAGAACATGCTCGTCGACTGGCGCGTGGGCGAGGACTGGTTCTGGGACACCCTCGTCGACGCCGCCCCCGCCAGCAACGCCGCCAACTGGCAGTGGGTGGCCGGCTCGGGAGCCGACGCCTCGCCGTTCTTCCGGGTGTTCAACCCCGTCACCCAGTCGCACAAGTTCGACCCCGCCGGCGACTACCTGCGGAAGAACATCCCGGAGCTCGCGGCGGTGACCGGCTCCGCGATCCACGAGCCCTGGACCCTCCTGGACACGCTGACCACGGAGGGCGAGGACTACCCCGCGCCGATCCTCGACCTCAAGGAGACCCGGGTGCACGCGCTCGACGCCTTCGCCCGGATCAAGAGCTCGCCGCGCAGCATCGCGCACGTCGACGCCGACTGAGGGCGGCGCCGCCCAGACCGTTCGCCGGTGCGGAGCGGGCGCGGTCCTCAGTCGTCGCTCGCGGGATCCAGGAGGAGCGCGGGATCCGCGAGCGGGGCGCCGCCGCGACCGGGGGCCCGCAGATCGCGCGCGGGGATGCCGACGAGGACCGCTCCGTCCGGGGCGTCCTTCACGACCACCGCGTTCGCCCCCACGCTGACGTCGGAGCCGAGGGCGATCGGGCCCAGCACCACGGCTCCCGCGCCGATCACGACGCGGTCGCCGATCGAGGGGTGCCTGCGCTCGCGCGCCGACGACCGACCGCCGAGGGTGACGCCGTGGTAGATCATGCAGTCGTCGCCGATGCGTGCCGTCTCGCCGATCACGACCCCCATGCCGTGATCGATGAAGAGGCGCCGGCCGATGGTCGCCGCGGGATGGATCTCGACTCCCGTGGCCGCCCGGGCCGCCTGCGAGAGCAGCCGCGCGGGGAGGCGCAGACCGCTGCGCCACCAGCGGTGCGCGACCCGGTGGAGCCAGACGGCGTGGACCCCCGGGTACGAGAGGACGACCTCCGCGGCGCTCCTGGCGGCCGGGTCGCGCCGGCGCGCGGTCCGGACGTCCTCGCGCAGCCGCACGAGGACGCCGGGACGCCGATCGGCCGGGCTCAGCTGCGGAGGTCCTCGTACAGAACGGTCGAGATGTACCGCTCGCCGAAGTCGCAGACGATCGCGACGATGGTCTTCCCCGCGTTCTCGGGCCGCTTCGCGACCTCGAGAGCGGCCCACATGATCGAGCCGGACGAGATGCCGCCGAGGACGCCCTCCTGAGCGGCCATCTCGCGGGCCACTCGGAGGGAGTCGTCCAGCGTCACGTCGATGATCTCGTCGTAGACCTCGCGGTCGAGGTTCGCCGGGACGAAGTTGGCGCCGATGCCCTGGATCTTGTGCGGTCCGGCGGTGCCCTGCGTGAGCAGCGGCGAGTCGATCGGCTCGACGCCGATGATCTGCACACCGGGCTTGCGCTCCTTGAGCACCTGCCCGACTCCGGTGATGGTGCCGCCCGTGCCGATGCCGGCGACGAAGACGTCGACCTCGCCGTCGGTGTCGTCCCAGATCTCCTGGGCGGTCGTGCGGCGGTGCACCTCGGGGTTGGCGGCGTTCTCGAACTGGCGGGCGAGGATCGCACCCGGGGTCTCGGCGACGATGGCCTGAGCGCGCTCGACCGCTCCGCGCATGCCCTCGCTGCCCGGGGTGAGCACGATCTCGGCTCCGTACGCGCGGAGCAGCACGCGGCGCTCCACCGACATGGTCTCCGGCATCGCCAGCACGACCCGGTAGCCGCGCGCCGCTCCCACCATCGCCAGCGCGATGCCCGTGTTGCCGCTCGTGCCCTCGACGATGGTGCCGCCCGGAGGCAGCTCGCCCGACGCCTCCGCCGCGTCGACGATCGCCACGCCGATGCGGTCCTTCACGCTGTTCGCGGGGTTGTAGAACTCGAGCTTGGCGAGCACCCTCGCGCTCTCGGCGCCTGGGAGGCGGTTGATGCGGACGAGCGGGGTGCTGCCGACGAGCTGCGTCACGTCGTCGTGGATGCGTGCCATGGTGTGTGCTTCCTGCCGGAGGGGGACCGCCCCGGGGACCCGGGGCCGGCGCTGGTGCCGAGTGGTGCTGGAGCGGTGCGGCCCGTGCGGGGCGCTCCCCCCAACGATACGGATGCATCGGCTCCGAGGAAGCCCCGGGACGCCCTTCGGAGGCACCCCTCGGAGGCGCCGTCCGGCGCCGCGGCTACCAGGCGTGGACGGCCGCTGTACATCCCCCGCCACATCGCATCTCGTCCTGGCGGAGGACGCCCCCGGGCGGGGTCGTTCACGTACCATTCTCACGGGGGCATCGCGCGACGGCGCGAGGCTCCGGCCGCCCCTCCCCCCTCGACAC
>NZ_JAMRYM010000134.1:0-6584 GCF_023743255.1 Rathayibacter rubneri
CTCGTCATCGGCACCGTGGCGGCGGCCGCCGCCACGGTGCCGATGACGAGCGCGCGTCGGCGCATCGGGCGCCCGCCCGGGGTCTCGTTCTGGCTCGACGTCATCCTCCGAGCCTAGACGCGGGCCCTGCGGACCTCGGGGACACCGCCCCGTGGCCGCCGCGTCCTCCACGCGGGACTCCCATATCCTCTAAGGATTCACATCAGCGACTCCCCTAGCTTGAGTGACAGAACCGCGACCCTCCGGATCCGCCCCCTCGGACCCGCACCCCCGGTCCCGGCGACGAAAGGACCCCATGCTCCGACCCCGCCTCGCTCCCGCGGTCCCTCTCGCGGCCCTCGCGCGCACCCTCGAGATCCCCGCCGACGATCTCCTCGAGGCCGACGTCACCGGCGTGACGCTCACCGCCTCCGACGTCGAGCCCGGAGACCTGTTCGTCGCGCTGGCCGGTGTGAACCGCCACGGCGCCGAGTTCGTCGCCGAGGCCCGCGAGCGCGGCGCCTCCGCCGTGATGACGGACGGGGCGGGGGCGGACCTCGCCCGCGCCACCGGACTGCCCGTGCTCGTCGTCGAGGACCCCCGCGCCCGCCTCGGAGCCGTCTCGGCCGCCGTCTACGGCACCGGCGAGCGCGCTCCCGTGCTCTTCGGCGTGACCGGCACCAACGGGAAGACCTCGACGGTGCACATGATCGAGGGCCTCCTCCGCCAGCTCGGCGTGAAGCCCGGCCTCAGCTCGACGGCGGAGCGCCACATCGGCGACACGTCCATCACGAGCGGACTGACCACGCCCGAGGCGACCGAGCTGCACGCCCTGCTCGCCCGGATGCACGAGGAGGGCGTCGGCGCCGCGGCCATCGAGGTCAGCGCCCAGGCCCTCACCCGCCACCGCGTGGACGGAGTCGTCTTCGACGTCGCGGGCTTCACGAACCTCAGCCACGACCACCTCGACGACTACGGCGACATGGAGACGTACTTCGCCCAGAAGGCGCAGCTGTTCCAGCCCGACCGAGCCCGTCGCGCCGTCGTCTCGCTCGACTCCCCCGCGGGAGCCCGCATCGCCGAGACGGCGGGCGTCCCGGTCTCGACGATCACCTCGCTGCCCGGCGTCGAGGCCGACTGGACGGTGACGATCCTCGAGCAGGAGTTCGGCCGCACCGGCTTCCGCATCCAGAACCGCGAGTCGCGGGCGATCACCACGTCCGTGCCGATCATCGGCGCGCACATGGCCGCCAACGCGGCGCTGGCCATCGCGATGCTCGTCGAATCGGGCCGGCCGCTCGGCGAGATCCGCGCGGCGCTGCACCGCGACGGCGGAGTCGACGTGTCGCTCCCCGGCCGCACCGAGCGCGTCTCGGGCGAGCGCGGCCCGACCGTCTACGTCGACTTCGGCCACAGTGCCGACGCCTTCCAGCACACGCTCGAGGCGGTGCGCGGAGTGACCCGCGGCCGCGTGATCATGGTGTTCGGCGCCGACGGCGACCGCGACACCCTGAAGCGCCCCGCGATGGCCGAGGCCGCGGTCTCGGGCAGCGACGTCCTCGTCGTCACCGACCACCACCCGCGCTTCGAGGACCCCGCGTCCATCCGGCGCACGCTCGTCGACGCGGCCCGCGCGGCGAGGCCCGACGGCGAGATCCACGAGGTCGACGACCCCAAGCGCGCGATCCGCGTGGCCGTCTCGCTCGCCCAGGAGGGCGACTCCATCCTCTGGGCGGGCCCCGGGCACCAGAACTACCGCGACATCCAGGGCGTGCGCACGCCCTACTCTGCCCGGGCCGAGGCCCGTGCGGCGCTCCGCGAGGCCGGCTGGACCGACGAGTCGGCGGTCGGCTCCGAGTGACGCGGGGACGCGCCTCCTGAGATCCCGTTCAGGCTCGCCGCCGGGGCCTGGAGGCGCGTCCTCACGCGGTGTAACTTTGCGCAGCACGCAACGTTCGCGGCGGTCCGCCGTGCCCTGAGGGCGTCCGCCTCACGAGGGGACACCCATGGCCGACTCCGCCGCCCGACAGCCCGAACCGACGCCCTCCGGCGCGGTCATGACGCACCGGCAGATCCTCTTCGTGATCTTCGGACTGATGGCGGGCATGTTCCTGTCCTCGCTGGATCAGACGATCGTCGGCACGTCGATGCGCACCATCGCCGACGACCTCGACGGGCTCTCCCAGCAGGCCTGGGTGACGACGGCGTACCTGATCGTCTCGACGATCGCGACTCCGATCTACGGGAAGCTCTCGGACATCTTCGGCCGCCGCCCGCTCTACCTGATCGCGATCGTCCTGTTCCTGATCGGGTCGCTGCTCGCGGGCTTCGCGACCTCCATGCTCGGCCTCGCGGGCTTCCGCGCGGTCCAGGGCCTGGGCGCCGGCGGCCTGATGTCGCTCGCCCTCACGGTGATGGGCGACATCCTCCCGCCGCGGGAGCGGGCCAAGTACCAGGGGTACTTCCTCGCCGTCTTCGGCGTCTCGAGCGTCGTCGGCCCGCTGATCGGCGGACTCCTCGCCGGCACCCCCGAGATCCTCTTCATCACCGGCTGGCGCTGGGTGTTCCTGATCAACCTGCCGATCGGCGCCGTGGCGCTGGTCATCGTGCTCCGCTTCCTGCACCTGCCCAAGCCCGCCGGTGTGCGCTCCGTCCGCATCGACTGGTGGGGCGCGGCCCTGGTCGTCATCGCCGCCGGTCCGCTCCTGCTGATCGCCGAGCAGGGTCGCGAGTGGGGCTGGGGCTCCCCGATCGCCTGGGTCTGCTACGTCGTCGGCGCGCTCGGCATCGTCGGCTTCATCGCGGCCGAGCGGATGATGGGGGACGACGCGCTGATCCCGCTGAAGCTCTTCCGCTCGCCGACCTTCTCGATGGCCACCGTGCTGGGCGTGCTGGTCGGCTTCGGCATGTTCGGCGGCATGATGACGATCCCGCTGTACCTGCAGCTGGTGAACGGGGCCACCCCGACCGAGTCCGGATTCCTGATGCTGCCGATGATCCTCGGCCTCATGATCGCCTCGATCGTCTCGGGCCAGATCATCTCGCGCACCGGGCGCTACCGCGCGTTCCCCATCGTCGGGACCTTCCTGATGTCGGCCGCGTTCTTCTACTTCACCTTCGTCTCCATCGACAAGCCGGTCCTGTTCATGATGGGCGGCATGCTGATGCTGGGGCTCGGCCTCGGCCAGATGATGCAGACGCTGACCCTGGCGTCGCAGAACTCGGTCGACGTGGCGAACATGGGAGTCGCGACGAGCGCCTCCACGTTCTTCCGCCAGATCGGCGGCACCCTGGGCACCGCGGTGATCTTCTCGGTGCTGTTCACCCGCATCCCCGACACGATCGCGGCGGCCTTCCGGAAGCCGGGGATCGCCGCCGACCTGCAGACCGCTCTCGCCGACCCGAGCGTCGTCGCCGATCCCGCCAACGCGAAGATCCTGGAGCTGCTGCAGTCGCAGGACTCCTCCGCGATCGGATCCGCGCTCGACGGCGACACGTCCTTCCTGAACACGGCCGATCCCGCGCTCTCGGCTCCGTTCCTCACGGGGTTCAACGATGCGACGGTGACCGTCTTCACGGTGGCCCTCGGGGTCGTGCTGCTCGCCTTCGTGCTCTCGTGGTTCCTCCGCACCCCGCCGCTGCGGGCGAAGTCGGCGATGCAGGAGGCGCACGACCTCGCCCAGGACGACGCACGGGCGCAGGACGACGCGCAGGCGCAGGAGCAGCGCACCGCCGAGGACCTGCGCCGCAGCGACCCCCAGCTGGCGGCCCGTGCGGGGGCGGACCTCGCCGCGGGCAGCATCGAGCCGGACGTGCGGACGGACGCCGTGCGCGCGGAGCGACCGGGCGCCGACGAGACCCAGGGGCGCCGTCGCAGCTGACCACGCCGGGCCGTCGGGAGTCCCGCCCTCGCGGCGGGACGCGGATCGACAGGCGAGAGAGCGCTCCATCACAGGCCGTAGGATGGCCGTACCAGCCGAAGGAGTCGCCCATGAGCGTTGCCCGCATCCCCGCCACCGAGTCGCCGAGCCTCGCTGAGCAGACCGCCAGGGCCGAGCGCCTCGCCGTGCGCGACTGGCCCGTCGGATTCCTCTGGGGGTCCGCCACGGCCGCCGCCCAGATCGAGGGCGCGGGTCACGAGGGCGGCAAGGAGGACAGCATCTGGGACGCGTTCTCGCGCGTCCCCGGCGCCGTCGCCAAGGGCGACACCCCCGAGGTCGCCGTCGACCACTACCACCGCATGCCCGCCGACGTGCAGCTGATGAAGGAGCTGGGCCTGGGCTCGTACCGCTTCTCGGTCAGCTGGTCGCGGGTGAAGCCGGGCGACCGCTCCGTCAACGCCGAGGGACTCGATTTCTACTCGCGCCTGGTCGACGAGCTCCTCGGAGCGGGGATCCTGCCCTGGCTGACGCTCTACCACTGGGACCTCCCGCAGGCCGTGGAGGAGACCGGGGGCTGGACGAACCGCGACACCGCCGAGCGGTTCCGGGACTACGCCGAAGCCGTCTACGAGAGCCTCGGCGACCGCGTCCAGCACTGGACGACCTTCAACGAGCCCTTCTGCTCGACCCTGCTCTCCTACGGCGCCGGCGTCCACGCGCCCGGAGTGATCTCGCAGCAGGCCGCGCTCGCCGCGGTCCACCACACCCACCTCGCGCACGGCCTCGCGGTCTCGACGCTGCGGCAGCTCGGCGCGCAGAACCTCGGCATCACTCTCAACCTCTCCAACGCCGTCCCCGACGACCCCGAGGACGAGGTCGACCTCGACGCCGCCCGCCGCTTCGACGCCCTGCAGAACCGCATCTTCCTCGACCCGCTGCTGCGCGGCGAGTACCCCGAGGACCTCCTCGAGGACGTCGCGGGACTGGGCCTGGACGAGCTGATCGTCGACGGCGACCTCGACCTCATCTCGCTGCCGCTCGACTTCCTCGGCGTGAACCACTACCACGACGACAACGTCTCGGGTCATCCGCTCCCCGCCGGCGCCGAGGACTTCGCCGCCGCGACCGATCGCGAGACCGCGTCCCCGTTCGTCGGCTCGGAGTTCATCACGTTCCCCAGCCGCGGTCTGCCGCGCACGGCGATGGACTGGGAGGTGCACCCCGACGGGCTGCGCTACCTGCTGACCCGCCTGGGCCTGGAGTACGAGAACCTCCCTCCGCTGTACGTCACCGAGAACGGCGCCGCGTACGACGACGTCGTCGAGGACGGCCGCGTGCACGACGTCGACCGCACCCAGTACGTCCTCGACCACGTCGAGAAGGTCGCCGACGCGATCGACCAGGGCGCCGACGTCCGCGGCTACTTCGTCTGGTCGCTGCTCGACAACTACGAGTGGGCCTGGGGCTACGAGAAGCGCTTCGGCATCGTGCGCGTCGACTACGAGTCCCAGGAGCGCACGATCAAGGACTCCGGACTCGTCTACTCCCGCCTGATCGGCGGCTCGTCCGCCTCGTTGCTGGACTGAGCCGTGAGCGACGGGTCGGCGGCACGGGAGCCGGGGCGCTCCCCCACCCTCGAGATGGTCGCGGCGCGCGCGGGAGTGTCGCGCGCGACCGTCTCGCGGGTCGTCAACGGCGCCCCGCAGGTCGCGGCCGACATCGTCGCGGCGGTCGAGAAGGCCATCGGCGAGCTCGACTACGTCCCCAACCGGGCGGCGCGCATGCTCGCCTCCCGCCGCACCCAGTCGATCGCGCTGATCGTCCCGGAGTCGACGGCGCGCGTCTTCGCCGACCCGTTCTTCGCGTCGATCGTGCAGGGCGCCGCCATGCACCTCGCCGACACCGACTACACGCTCTCGATGCTCATCGCGTCCGAGTCCAACGGCGAGAAGACCCGCCGCTACCTCCTGGGCGGCAACGTCGACGGCGCCCTGGTGGTCTCGCACCACTCGGGCGACCACTCCTACGCGGCGCTGGCCAACTCCCTCCCGATCGTCTTCGGCGGCCGGCCGCTGTCCCCGGAGGAGCGAGGCTCGTACTTCGTCGACGTCGACAACGCCGAGGGGGCGGCCGACGCGACCGCGCACCTGATCGAGCGCGGTCGCCGCCGCCTCGCCACCATCGCCGGCCCGGCCGACATGCCCCCGGGCGTCGACCGGCTCGTGGGCTGGCGCCGCACCCTGGCCGACGCGGGGCTGGACGACTCCCTCGTCGAGTGGGGCGACTTCTCGCCCGACAGCGGCCGCGAGGCGATGCGCCGCCTGCTCGAGCGCGATCCCGGCATCGACGGGCTCTTCGCCGCCAACGACCAGATGGCCGTCGGCGCGTACGAGGCGCTGCGGGAGGCGGGGCGCCGCGTCCCCGAGGACGTCGCCGTGGTCGGCTTCGACGACGACATGTACGCGCGCACCGCCGTGCCCGCCCTCAGCACCGTGCGCCAGACGCCCGCCGAGCTCGGCGCGCGCATGGCCGAGCTGCTGGTCGCGCGCATCGAGGGCCGCCCGGTCGAGCACCGGACGCTGATGCCCACCGAGCTGGTCGTCCGCGCCAGCTCGTGACGCGGCTCCACAAGTTGCGGTAAGTGCGGGCGCTCACCGCAACTTCTGGAGAACCGACGGGCTCGGCGACGCGACGCCGCCTCGCCTCCGCCGCCCCGCCCCGCCT
>NZ_JAMRYM010000135.1:0-6580 GCF_023743255.1 Rathayibacter rubneri
AGAGGCGGGGGTGGGGGCGGGATCAGAGCGACTCGGCGTGGAGCCGGGCGAGGTCGGCCGCGCCGACGACTCCGGCGTCGTTCACGAGCTCCGCGATGCGGAACTCCGGCTCGGGGTGGTAGCCCCGCGCCGGGAGGTTGTCGAGGTAGGCCTGGCGGATCGGATCCAGCAGCAGGTCGCCGGCCTGGGCGACTCCCCCGCCGATCACGAAGAGCTGCGGATCGAGGACCGCGGACAGGCTCGCGGCGGCCTCGCCCAGCCAGTGGCCGAGCTGGCGCAGCGCGGCGAGGGCGCCGAGGTCTCCCGAGACGATGAGGTCCGAGATGATGTGGCCGTTCAGCTCGCCGCCGTTGCGGGCGCGGGCGTCGGCGATGCCCTGGCCGATCCCGCCGGCATCGGCCAGCTCGCCGGCGAAGCGCTGCAGTGCGCGCCCGGAGCCGTACTGCTCGATGCAGCCGCGGGCACCGCAGCCGCAGGGCAGGCCGCCGGGGACGACGCGCATGTGCCCGACCTCGGCCGCGGCGCCGAAGCCCCCGCGCAGGAGGCGGTCGTTGATGACGATCGCGCCGCCGACTCCCGTGCCGATGGTCAGCATGACCATGTCGCTCACGAGGCGCCCGGAGCCGTACCGGAACTCGGCCCAGCCGGCCGCGTTGGCGTCGTTCTCGATGATGATCGGCAGGTCGATGCGGGCCGAGAGCTTCTCGCGGAAGGGCTCGTTGCGCCAGTTGATGTTGGGGGCGTAGTACACGATCGACTGCGACGCGTCGATGAACCCGGCTGCCGCCACTCCGACCGCGGCGACGTCTCCGGCGGGGAGCCCGTCGCGCAGGCGCTCGACCATCTCGACGACGACGTCGACGATGAGCTCGGGGTGCCCGGCGGGCGTCGGCTGACGGTCCTCGCGGAGGATGGCGCCGAACTCGTCGACCAGCGCTCCCGCGATCTTCGTGCCGCCGATGTCGATCCCGATCGCGTGCACGCGAACCGCCTTCCCTCCGCCGTCGGCGCGAGGCGCCGGTGGAGCCGCCTGCTCCGGCGACCAGATCGAGTGTAGTGACCGCGGGCATCGCCGGGGCGGCGCGCGGCACCCCCGGAGAGTCGCGCAGGTGGAGCCGCCCCGATCGTTACCCTGAACGGATCCACAGCTTCGATCCCGCCGATAGAGTGGGATCGACGTTCGTCAGGTACCGAAGGAGTTGCCGTGGAACAGTTCGATTCGCCCGCCGTGGTGGCCGCCGATCCGCAGGCCAACGCCGCGGATCTGCTGCTGGACCGGGTCCGCGAGACACCCGATCGAGTGCTCTTCGGCGTGCCGGAGGGCGGAGGCTGGCGCGACGTCACCGCGCAGGAGTTCCTCGACCAGGTCACGGCACTCGCGAAGGGACTCGTGGCCTCGGGCATCGAGCCCGGCGAGAAGATCGGGCTGATCTGCAAGACCCGCTACGAGTGGACGCTCATCGACTTCGCCGTGTGGTTCGCCGGCGCGATCCTCGTGCCCATCTACGAGACCTCCTCCCCCGCCCAGGTGCAGTGGAACCTCACCGACTCCGGGGCGCACGCGGTCATCGTCGAGACGGCCGACCACTTCGCGCGGCTCGACGAGATCCGTGCCGACGTCCCGGATGTCCGGGTCGCCTGGCAGATCGGCCTCGGCGACCTCGACAAGCTTGCCGCGCGAGGGGTCGACGTGCCCGACGCCGAGATCGAGCGCCGCCGCTCGCTCGCCACCGGCTCGGACATCGCGACGATCATCTACACCTCCGGATCGACGGGCCGCCCCAAGGGCTGCATCATCCGCCACTCGAACTTCGTCGAGCTCAGCCGCAACTCCGCGGTGGCGCTGACCGAGCTGATCCACCAGCCGGGCGCTTCGACGCTGCTCTTCATCACGACCGCGCACGTCTTCGCGCGCTTCATCTCGGTGCTCTGCGTGCACGGCGGCGTGAAGGTCGGCCACCAGGCCGACACGAAGCAGCTGCTGCCCTCGCTCGCCTCGTTCAAGCCGACGTTCCTGCTCGCGGTGCCCCGCGTCTTCGAGAAGGTGTACAACTCGGCCGAGCAGAAGGCGGAGGCCGGGGGGAAGGGGAAGATCTTCCGCCGTGCGGCCGATGTCGCCGTCGCCCACTCCGTCGCCGTCGAGGCCGGTTCCGTGCCGCTCGCCCTCAAGCTGCAGTACCTCCTGTTCGACCGGCTCGTGTACTCGAAGCTCCGCGCGGCGATGGGCGGGAACGTGCGGTTCGCCGTCTCCGGGTCCGCGCCCCTCGGCGACCGGCTCGGCCACTTCTTCCACAGCCTCGGGATCAAGATCCTCGAGGGCTACGGCCTCACCGAGACGACCGCTCCCGCGAGCGTCAACCGCACCGAGCTCTTCAAGATCGGGACCGTCGGTCCGGCGATGCCCGGCGCCTCCATCCGGATCGCCGCCGACGGCGAGATCCAGGTCAGGGGCATCTGCGTCTTCGGCGGGTACTGGAACAACGAGACGGCGACCGCCGAGGCGTTCGACGGCGAGTGGTTCCGGACCGGCGACCTCGGCTCTCTCGACGAGGACGGGTACCTCCGCGTCACCGGGCGCAAGAAGGAGATCATCGTCACGGCGGGCGGCAAGAACGTCGCGCCGGCCGCGCTGGAGGACCCGATCCGCGCCAACCCGCTCGTCGGCCAGGTGGTCGTCGTGGGAGACCAGCGCCCGTTCATCGCGGCCCTCGTGACGCTCGACAGCGAGATGCTGCCGACCTGGCTCGGCAACAACGGTCAGGACCCGACGCTGACGCTGGACGAGGCGGCCGTCAATCCGGCGGTCCTGGCCGAGATCCAGCGGGCCGTCGACCACGCCAACACGGCGGTCTCGCGGGCGGAGTCCATCCGCAAGTTCGTGATCCTGCCGACCGAGTTCACCGAAGCCAGTGGCCATCTGACGCCGAAGATGAGCATCAAGCGCGCGGTGATCCTGTCGGACTACGCGACCACCGTCTCGGCGCTGTACTCCGCTGCGCCGGCCACCGAGGGCATCTCGCTCCGCTGAGGCGGCCGGTCCCGGCCGGCGCGGCTGCACCTGCGAGGGCGCCGATCCCTGCTCGGTGCCCCGCGGTCGGGTCGCACGAGTGTCCGCGGTTCGCAGAGCGGGTCGCGCTCACCGATCGGAAGGCGCTGACCGCGCGCGCTTCCCCGGAAACGCTCGCCCCTTCGGCAGTCCCGTCGCGCTCGGTCGCACCCCTCCTGGAGACAGGGATCTCGATACGCCCGCTGCGCGGGCTACTCGATCAGCAGGGAGGGGAACGCCGCGCGGCTGACCCGGCCCAGCGAAGGTGCAGCCGTATCCGGGAAAGCGCGTCCGAGCGCTTTCCCGTCGGCGGTCGCAACACGCTCCACAAGACGCGACCACCTCGCCGAGCCGACCACGAGGGGCCGGGCAGGGACCGGCACCTCGAAGGTGCAGCCGTATCCGGGAAAGCGCGTCCGAGCGCTTTCCCGTCGGCGGTCGCAACACGCTCCACAGGACGCGACCACCTCGGAGAGCCGACCGCGCGACGCCCGGCAAGGACGGGCGTCCGATCAAGTCAGAACCAGGGGGACTCCCGCACGTCCTTCATGGCGGCGCGGCGGTGCTCCTTGGACAGGCGGTCGAGGTAGAGGCGGCCGTCGAGGTGGTCGCACTCGTGCTGGAGGGCCTGGGCCATCAGGCCGTCCCCCTCCAGGATCACCTCGTTGCCGTCGAGGTCGGTGCCGCGGACCTTGGCGTGGGGGTAGCGGATCGCCGGGTACCAGAGGTTCGGGACCGAGAGGCAGCCCTCGTCGACGGGCTGCGGCTCGCCGCTGAGCTCGACGATCTCGGGGTTGAGGACGTAGCCGATGACGCCGTCGACGTTGTAGCTGAAGGCGCGGAGGTTGACGCCGATCTGCGGTGCTGCGACGCCGGCTCGTCCGGCGGGGCGGACGCTGTCCACGAGGTCCTCGACGAGGCCGCGGATCCCGTCGTCGACGGCGTCGATGGGGGCCGACGGAGTCTTCAGGACGGGATCTCCGAAGATGCGGATCTGGCGTTCGGTCATGTGGTGCGCTCCCTCAGGGCCTCCTCCGCTTTCAGGAGGGCGTTCTCGACGACTTCGCTCGCCGCCGGGTGCGGCCAGTACTGGCTGCGGGCGAGTCCGTGGATGCCGCGTCCGACGCTGGCGGCCTGGACGAGCGGCTGAATGAGGATACTCGCTTGCGGACCCATGAGGTGGGCGCCGAGCAGGGCGCCGTCGAGGCCGACGACCAGGATGCAGACGCTCGACTCGTCCTCGAGGGCCCAGCCGTAGGCCGTCGTGCCGTACTCCTGGCTGACGGAGATCGCGGCGAGGCCGGCCTCCTCGGCGTCCGCCAGCGTGAGACCGAAGTGGGCGATCTGGGGGTGCGCGAAGATCGCACCGGGCACGGGCGACAGCGTGTTGCGCATCGGCTCGTCCGGGTGCAGGAGGTTGTGGGCGACGATGCGCGCCTCGTGGTTGGCGACGTGCTTGAGCTGCCGTTCGGACGAGACGTCGCCGAGCGCGTACAGGCCCGGCACGGGAGCGCCTCCCGAGAGCACGCGCTGCTCCGGATCGACCGCGATACGGCCGTCGGAGTGCAGGTCGATGCCGACGGCCGCCGCGGCGAGCGTGTCGCTGTTGGGGTCGCGGCCGAGGGCGACCAGCAGGACGTCCGTCTCGACCCGGGTCCCGTCGCTGAACGTGACGACGAGTCCGTCGTCGCCGGCGTCCACCTGCTCGGCGGTCACCTCCGTGCGCACGTCCCAGCGCTCGCGGGCGAGGTCGGTGAAGCGGCGCGCGATGTCCTCGTCCAGGGAGCGGAGCAGGCGGTCGCTGCGGACCGCCACGGTCACCGCGGTGCCGAAGGCGGAGAAGACGTGCGCGAACTCGACCGCGACGGCCCCTCCGCCCAGGATCACCAGGCGCTCGGGGAGGTCGTCCAGCCGCATGATCGACGAGGAGTCGTGGATCCGCGGGTCGGGCGAGTAGACGGCGAGCAGGGGACGCGGGCGGGACCCTGCCGCGACGACCACGCGGGGAGCGCTGATCCGGGTGCCGCTCGCGCTCACGAGCACGTGCGGACGGGCGCCGTCGCCGAGGGACTCGAAGCCGAAGCTCTCGCGCAGCACCGTCACGTTCGGCGAACGCTCGTCGCGGTACTCCAGGCCCGCGCGGCTGATCGTGTCGGTGCGGCCGAAGACCCGGTCGCGCACGGCGGCCCACTCCGGGCGCGCGAGCGACCCGCGCACGCCGACGGGGCCGCCCTGGTCGACATCGGTGACGACGTCGGCCACGTGCACGAACATCTTGGTCGGGATGCAGCCGGCGTTCAGGCAGGTGCCGCCGAACCACTCGCCGTCGTCGAGGAGAGCCACGCGGGCGTCGTCGTACTCGGGACCGACGATCGAGTTGCCCGAGCCGGCACCGATGACGATGAGGTCGAACTCCTCCGCCGGAGCGGACTCCTCCGACGACTGCTCCCCGGCCGCGTCAGGCACGCCGGACCGGCATGCCCTCGACGACGAGGGCGGCCAGCAGGCGGGCCGCCTCCTTCGTCCCCGGACGCAGCTGCTCCCACTTCACGACGGAGCCGGCGGCGAGCACCGGGTCGTAGGGGATGCGGACGATGTCGCGCACCCGCGAGCGGAAGTGCGACTCGATCTCCTCGAGCTTGACGAGGCTCGTGCCCTGCGTCGCGGTGTTGAGGGCGACGACGGCGTTCTTGACGAGATCGCCGTAGCCGTTCGCGTCGAGCCAGGTCAGCGTCTCGGACGCGAGACGGGCCTCGTCGACGCTGCCGCCCGAGACGATCACGACGGTGTCGGCCCGTTGGAGGGTGGCGCGCATCACCGAGTGCACGATTCCCGTGCCGCAGTCGGTGAGCATGATCGAGTAGAAGCGCTCGACGAGATCGGCGACCACGTTGTAGTCGTCCTCGTCGAAGGCCTCGGAGAGCATCGGGTCGGTGTCGGAGGCGAGGACGTCCAGCCGGGTCTCGTCGCGCGAGACCATCGTCGAGAAGTCGGTGAAGCCGCTCACGCCGGAGGCGCGGTTCACGACGTCGCGGACGGTCGAGCGCGTCTGCTTCGGCACGCGCTCGGCGAGGGTGCCGCGATCGGGGTTCGCGTCGACGGCGATGATGCGGTCCTCGCGGGAGTCCGCGAGGGCCATGCCGAGCAGGGTCGTCACCGTCGTCTTGCCGACGCCGCCCTTGCGGGTCATGACCGGGACGAAGCGCGTGCCGCCCTCGAACTGGCGCCCGATCCGCTCGTCCATGGCCTTCCACGCCTGCACCTTGCCGGAGTCGCCCAGATTCACGGCGTGGAAGGTGACGTTGTAGACGAAGCGGTTCCAGCCGCCGACGGGTGCCGGGCGGGTGCGCCGGTTGACCTCGAGGAGGCGGTCCGGCGTCAGCATGGAGGACGACTCGGGCGTCGAAGCGGTGCCGGTCGACGTCGCCGTCTCGGCGCGCAGGCGGTCGCGGCGCGTGGCCGCCCGGCTCTGCTCCTGCGAGAGCGTCTCGGCGACAGGAGCCGCGAGCGGCGCCTCGCCGCGGCCGCGAGGGC
>NZ_JAMRYM010000136.1:0-6549 GCF_023743255.1 Rathayibacter rubneri
GCCGACGGCGGTCAGGCGGGCGAGGTACTGATCCAGCCCCTCGCGGTCGGCGGGCGGCTCCCCCAGGCGCGAGACGTCGGGCACGGCGAGGCGGGGCGGATCCGCGATCTCGCGCCGGCAGCGCGCGACCAGCTCCCGGAGCGGGGCCTCGCGGCGCTCCGCCGCCTCGGCCAGCTCCTGCGCGCGCAGGCGGTCGCGCTCGAGCCCTCGGCGCTGCGAGGCGGCGATGATCAGGTCGCGCTCGAGCCGGGCCGAGTCGTTCTCGAGCTGCCCGAGCGGACCGGACACGTCCGCGCCGCGCCCCGCCTTCTCGGCGAGGGCGTCGAGGCGCGAGCGCAGCACGGCGACGCGCTCGGCGGCGGGCCTGTCGACGGTTCCCCGCGCGTCCCGGGTGAGGTCCCGGCAGCGCTCGATCTCGGCGCGGACCCCGACGATCCGGCCCGCGACGTCGGTGCCGCTCGGATCGAACTCGAGACGCGACTTCAGCTGCGCCACGACGGCGTCGCAGAGGCGCACCGCCTCGACGAGCGAGACCGCCGCACCGCCGCTGCGCCCGCTCGACGCGTCGAGCCTGCCCCAGATCAGCTGCGACATCCGCTCCCGGGCGACGGTGTCGACCCGGCCCGAGTCCCAGACGATCTCGAGCTCGGCGAGCCGTCTCGTGACGGATTCGCGCAGCGACTGGGCCAGCACGATGTCGGACGTGTAGCTGTCGGCCTGCGGGGACGCGAGCGCCGCCGCGTCGAGCCTGGAGAGCTCGCGCGTGGTGCGGTCGAGCCATCGGGTCAGCGCCGCGAGGTACTCGAACAGCTCGCGCTGCGGGATCGCTTCCCCGAGGCGCCCCGGGGCGACCGGGGTGCCCTCCGCGACGCCGGCGGCCTGCGTCATCGTCCGTAGACCGGCGCGGGCGGCGCGGCCTCGCCGAGCTCGCCCAGCCAGCGGTCGTAGATGCTCTGCCAGCGGCCGTCGGCGCGGATGCTCTCGAGCGCGCCGTTCACGAAGCGCACGAAGTCGATGTCGTCGGCCGCCATGCCCAGGCCGTACGGCTCGGAGCTCAGCGGCTCGCCGATGACCTTCGCGTACGGGTCCTGGGCGACGAATCCGGCGAGGATCGTGTCGTCGCCCGCGATCGCGTCGACGGACCCCTCCTGGAAGAGCGCCAGGCACTGCGTGTGCGTGTCGGCGGCCACGGCCTCGACTCCCGGGTACTCGTTCTCGAGGCGGCTCAGGGTCGTGGTCGCGCGCGGGGCGCAGACCTGCTGGTCCCCCGCGGCCTCGAGATCCTGAATGCCCGCCGCGTCGCTGCTCTCGGAGACGAGCAGCTTCAGCCCCGCCCCGTAGTACTCGGAGGAGAACGCGATCGTGCTCCAGCGGTCGCAGGTCATCGTGAGGGTGCGGGCGACCAGGTCGACCGGGGGTGCGCCCTCGCCGCCCGTGAGCGCCGGCAGCCGCTGGGCCGAGGTGATGACCACGAAGGTGATCGCGTCGGGACTCCCGAGGATCGCGCGCGCGATCTCGCGGGCGATGTCGATGTCGAAGCCCTCGATCGTGCCGGTGAGCGGGTTGCGCGCGCTCATCAGGAGGGTGTCGGCCGAGACGCCGACGCGGAGCGAGCCGCGGTCGCGGATCTCGGTCAGGGTCGCGCTGTCGGTGACGCCGGTCGGGGCGTAGGAGGTGGTGGCCGACGGCGTGCAGTCCGTGGTCGGCGGCGCGGCGGTCGCGGTCGGCGCGGGAGTCGCGGTCTCGGCCGGGGCCGACACCAGCGTGCCGAGGTCGTCGGCTCCCGTGGTGCAGCCCGAGACGGCGAGGACCGCCGCGGTGAGCAGCGCGAGGGTCGCGGTGCGGATCCGGTTCATCGGTACTCCTCCAGTCGCTGCGAGACGCCCCGCCAGGCGAGGACGGCGCCCACGAGGCCCGCGGCCAGCAGGACCCAGGAGGTGAGCGACGAGATCTCTCCCCAGTCGCCCAGCGTCGAGGAGGCCGTGGCGGCGTCGGCGCGGACCGCGTCGCGGGCGTCGACCTGGAACGTCCTGAAGGCGGCGTTGGCCGAGCCCTCGTCCGGCGAGACCGCGAGCGCGACGGCGGCGTCCCACCGGCCGGCCTCGTCCTCCGCGCGGATGTCGTCGTGCAGGTCCAACCAGGCGCGGAGCCCGGTCAGCAGCGCTCCGTCGACGATGCCGCTCTCGATGCCCTCCTGCAGCTGGCGCTCGGCCTCCCCCGCCGCCTCCTGGAACTCGGCCTCGAGGGCCGCTCCCGAACCGCGCTTGATGAGGGTGAAGCTCTCGAGCGACTTCGCGTCGGTCGCCGCGGTCAGCGCCTGCGAGACGGCGAGCGTGGCGCGGTAGCTCTCGGCGCGCACCGTCGCCGCGTTCGAGGCGGCCACTCCGTAGACCGCGGTGCCCGCGATGCCCAGGACCGCCAGCAGCGCGGTCGCGGTCGCCAGCGACCGGTTCAGGTAGCGGTGCGTGCGCCGGGCGAGCGCGATCTGCGCCGCCACGAGCACGAGCAGCATCAGGAGGGAGCCGATCATCAGCAGGACGCTGAAGCGCACGGTGTCGTAGGCGCTCGCGACCCGGTCGGCGCCGGTGGTGACGAGGCCGTTGAGGTCCTCGAGGACCCCGTCCTCGGCGTCGGTCAGCACGGACGACGCCTGATCGAGGTACGCCGATCCGACCGGGAAGCCCTGACGGTTGTTCGCGCGCGCCTGCTCGACGAGACCGCTGTAGGTCGCGATCTTCGTGGCGACCTCCGCGAGCGCCGCGGCGTCCTCCGGCTCGGCCGCGGCGAGCTCGGTCAACCGCGACGTCGCTGCGGCGAGGCTGTCGCTGTACTGCTGCCGCTGCTCGGCCGGCTCCAGGCCGCCCACGAGGAACGTGTTCGCCGCGATCGCGTTGGCGTCGACCAGGAGGTTGCGGACCTGCTGGACGCCGACGAGCTGCGCCGACTGCGCCCGGGCCTCGGCCGCGGCGCGGGCCTGCAGCGCTCCGGTCTGCTGGGCGACGAGGCCGAACAGCACCGCGGCGAGCGCGGTGAGGACCAGGAGGGTGCGGAAGAGTCGCGGAGTCGTCGACGTCGCCCGGGCGAGCAGGGACGGCCGCTTCGGTGCGGGGAGGTTCGCGACCTGCACGAGGGGCGGCGCCGGGGCTCGCTGCACGGGCGGCGCGGCGGGACGCGAGGCGGGAGCGGTGCTCATGCGGTCTCCTCCGTCTGCGGGGCGTCTTGCCCGGGGTCCGGCTCGGGGACGGGCTCGGGGTTTGCCGCCTCGGCGCTCTCGGTGATGTCCTCGGGCTCCAGGATGCGCAGGTCGTCGAGCGTCGGCTCCTCGACGTCGCGCAGTCGCCAGGCGTGACGCGCGATCGCCGCGTCGAGCACGTTGCGCACCCAGCGGCCGTTGCCGAACGCCTCCGTCCGCTGCTGCGCGGCGGCGAGCTCCGCGAAGGCGGCGACCGCCTCCCGGGTCGGCTCGAAGTCGGCCGAGGCCGCGAGGCGCGCGAAGATCGCCGAGAGCTCGTCGTCGGTGTAGTCGGCGAAGTCGATCGTGGTCGAGAAGCGGCTCGCGAGTCCGGGGTTCGTGTCGAGGAAGCCCTGCATGGGTCCGGAGTAGCCCGCCACGATCACGACGAGGTCGCCGCGGTGGTCCTCCATGTCCTTCACCAGGGTCGTGACGGCCTCGGCTCCGTACTGGTCGAGCGCGAGCGCGTACGCCTCGTCGATGAAGAGCACGCCGCCGCGGGCCGACGCGATGACCTCGGCGGTCTTCGTCGCGGTCTGCCCCAGGTAGCCGGCGACCAGCTCCGAGCGGTCGACCTCGACGAGCACTCCCTTCGAGAGGATCCCGAGCGAGCGGTAGATGCGCGAGACGAGCCGGGCGACCGTGGTCTTGCCGGTGCCGGGATTGCCGGTGAAGACGAGGTGGCGGGTCAGCGTCGGAGTGGTCAGCCCCGCGGCCTGGCGCAGGGTGTCGATCCGGAGCAGCTGCGTCTGCCGCTTGATCTCGCTCTTCACCCGGTCGAGGCCGATCAGGGCGTCGAGCTCGGCCATGAGGTCCTCGATCGACTCGGGCGGCTCGAGCTCCTCGGGCTCGGGCTCCTCGACCGGCGCGGCGGAGGGAGCGGCGGCGGCGGGGCCGCCCGGCTCGTCCTGCGGGCCGTCGTGCTCGGTGCGGCGCAGGCGCGCGAGGATCTCGTCGATCCCGGGCACGCCCTGGGGCAGGAGGGAGGGCGCCGGGAAGCCGGACGCGGTCGGAGCGGGAGCCGGCGGACGCGGCGCCTCCTGCTGCCGGGGGATCGCGCCGAGCTGGGCCGCGGCGGTCGCGGACGCGGCGGCGATGCCTCCGATCCCCGGTTCGCCCAGGGCGCTCGCGGCCGAGACGACCTCGGTGAGCGCGCGGGCGTAGGCGGGCGCGTGCTCGGATCCCGCGCGGACGAGAGCGGCGAGGTGGTCGGTCGGGCCGCTCCGCCAGCGCCGCGCGCTCGAGGCCTTCTTCACCGCCGCCTCGAGCCCGCCGGACGTGCCGGTGGCCGAGAGCCAGTCGTGGCCGGCTCCGGTGATCGACTCGGCGACGGCGGCCGCGAGCCGCGCACCCTCGTCGCGGACGGCGGCGGCGTCGAGTCCGGCCGCGGATCCGGTGAGCACGAGCGCGTCGAGCGCCGAGGCGAGCGCGGTCACGAGGCGCTCGGCGGGGTCAGCGGGCCGGACTGCTGCGAGGGCTGGGCGGGGGCGGCGGCGCCCGAGTCCAGGGCGCTGCTCAGCGACGACTCCGAGAACTTCTCCGCCAGGAACTGCCCGTGCGCGATGAGCGCCGACGCGTCCTGGCGCGAGACGGCGTCCGAGATGCGGTCGAGGGTGCCCCCGAGGATGTCGAGCTGGTCGGTCAGGATCATCAGCGAGGTCTTCCCCTTGTACACGGCGCGGCGGTCGGCGAAGTCGCGCGGCAGGCGGAGGTAGCCCTCCACCGCCTCGGGCAGGTAGCTGGTGGCGGTCGCGACGACCGTGTGACCCTGCTGGCTCATGCCGCCGAGGCGGTCCAGCCGCGGCACCATCTCGCGCACGGTCTCGTCGATGCGGCGGATGCGCGCGGCGACCGACGGCGCGACCCGCCCCTCCGTCTCGGCCCTCACCCGGTCGAGCGACGCGAGGATGTCGTCGCTCGTGGGAGTCGCCGGGAGGACCACCGGCGCCTCCACCGGCGCGGGATCGGAGCCGCCGAACAGGCGCGACAGCCAGCCCATCCCGACTCCTAGCGGCCGAGATCGAGCGAGGAGGCCGCGTCGATGTCGGAGTTGCTGCGGCGCGCCCGCTCGACGTACTCGCCGGCCTTCGCGGTCTCGGTCTGCAGCACGCCGACGGTCTGGGCCATGCTGTCGAGCGCCTTGATCTTGAAGTCCGAGATCGAGTCCATCGTCTGGTAGATGTTCGCGAACGCGGCCTGCAGCTGCGGGAGCCCGACCGTGGCCGAGGCGGCCTGCGACTGGATGTTCGCCGACTGCTCGGCGAGCATCCGCGACGTCGCCTCGATCATGTTCGACGTGGTCGTGTTGAGCGCCGTGATCTGGTCGAGCACGAGGCGCTGGTTCGCGAGCGCCTGCGCCACGATCACCGCGGTGCGCAGCGCCGAGACGGTCGTCGTGGTGGCGCGGTCGACGCCCTTGATCAGCTCGACGTTGTTCTTGATGACCACGTCGATCGCCAGGTAGCCCTGGATCGACACGGCCAGCTGGGTCAGGAGGTCCTGGTGCTTCTGCCGTGCGTAGAAGAGGACGTCCTCGCGCAGCGCCCGGGCGCGGTCCGGGTCGGTCGCGTCGAGCTCGGCGATCTTCGCCGAGAGCTTCACGTCGAGGCGCTCCGCGACGTAGATGTACTCGTTGAGACGCGTCATCGTCTCCCACAGGTGCTGCTTCTCGAGGTTGAGCGCGGCGTTGTCCTTGCGGAGCTCGTCCTGCCCGTCGTAGAGCGCCTGGATGATGGCGTTGAGGTGGGTCTGCGCGCTCTCGTAGCGGCGGAAGTAGTCGGTGATCTTGTTGCCGAAGGGGATGAAGCCGAGGATCTTCTTCTGCACGTTGTCCTCGGACGGGTCGAGGTCCTCGACCGTGCGGCGCAGCTCCAGCAGCGTCCGGCCGATGGTCGAGCCCTCGGAGAGGCCGCCCTCCTGCAGCGCGCGCACGGGCGCCTTGAGCAGCCGGTTGGAGGAGTCGGCCGCCGAGCGGATGTCGGCGTCGCCCATCGTGCGGATGTCGTTGGCCTTCGCCGCGAACTCGGGGCTGCGCGCCTCCGACTGCAGCAGCGACGCGAGGTAGCCGTCGACCTTCGCCTCGAGGCCGGGCAGCGCCTGCTCCGGGACCTTCGGCGCGATCGACGGCGCCGAGGTGGTGGGCACGGCGGCCACGGGCTCCGGCGGGGTGAGCGACAGAGCGTTCTGGACGGGCGGCTGCAGGGCCTCGGTCATCAGGGTTCCTCACCGTTCCTGGCGCGCGGCGCCGACTCTGGATGAACGTCCGGCAAGCATATCCCGGGGTGTCGGGAGGGAGGCTGTGCGCGGGCCGGGGCGGG
>NZ_JAMRYM010000137.1:0-6398 GCF_023743255.1 Rathayibacter rubneri
GCGGCGGGGGCCGCGGGGGCGTCCGCCGTCTCGGCGTCGTCCTTCGACTCGGTCTCGGCCTCCTCGACGACGGCGACGACCTCGGTCTCGTCGTCGTCGACCTCCTCGGGCTCGACGGCCTCGGGCGAGTCCTCGTCCTCGACGGGCGCGGCGGCCTTGGTCGCGGCCCGGGCGCGCGGGGTCTTGGCCGCAGCGGTCTTGCGTGCGGCGGGCTTCTTGGTCGTCGTCGCGTCGTCGTCGACGGCGTCGAGCGTTGCGGTCTTGGTAGCTCTGGTGGCCATGGCGGCACCTCTCCATCCGTTGCGTCCCGGTTGCGAGCGGCTCCGGAGGGCGTCGCTCGTCGGTGGGCATTACGAGGACCCATGTCAAGTCGAGGACGTTGCACGCCCGACGTGGGCGTGGTGCTCCTCGACCCGAACGGGTCCTATTGACAATTATTGCACGCCTGAGTAGTGCGGTCGCGCGCGGAGCCCCTCGGGTCTCCGATCGATCGGTCGCGAGCCTCCGGTGCCGATCCCGTCGACCCGCTGCCCCGCCGCAGTGGAGCCGGTCGCTCGATCAGCGGCCGGGACGTCCTCGACGGAGGCGATCACTGAGTGCAACCCAGAGAGGGGCCACCATTATTCCCTCGTCCTCGGCGAGCCGGCGCCTCGTCCGGCGCCGGGCGCTGATCAGACCGACGACCCCCAGACCCACGACGACGTACTGGACGCACCACGCCAGGCGGAAGCTCTCCATCGAGTAGAGCCGGGCGGAACCGCCGTCCGGACCCGCGAGCGCGTCGAGGATGAGCCCCATCGCGAACATCATTGTGAAGCTGGCCAGGAACCCGCCGACATTGACCACGCCGTTGGCGGCGCCGAGGGCGCGGGAGGGATTGAAGGTCCGGGCGAAGTCGAAGCCGATCATCGATCCGGGTCCGCCGGCGCCGATGACGATCAGCAGGAGGACGATCAGCGAGTACGGCGGCACGCCGGGCCAGAGCAGGACCACCGTCCAGGCCACGCCCATGGTGGACACGATCCCCAGCACGAGGTTGCTGCGCCGCATGGGGTGCCGCGCGGTGAGCACCCCGAGGATCGGACCGACCACGATCCCGGCGACGACGACGATGGTGAGCGTCGGCGCCGCGACGGCGGGCGGCAGCCCGATCGCGTAGACGAGGAACGGGTAGCCCCACAGCAGGGTGAAGACCGTTCCGGAGGACTGCGTCACGAAGTGCGACCAGAATCCCAGCTGGGTGCCCGGTCGCCGCAGGCTCACGCCGAGCTGGGCGATCGTGGCGCGGAGGGTCGGCGGCGTCAGGACGATCGGCTCCGTGCGCGGCGGGAGGTCACTGATCAGGAGCAGCACACCGAGGAAGGCGACCGCGCCCAGCGCTGCAGCGGAGAGGAACGCGGGGGTCCAGCCGACCGAGTGCAGGATCGCGGCGAACGGGAGGGCCGAGAGGATCTGCCCGATCTGCCCGATGTTGCCGATCCACTGCGACAGCTGCGGGACGATCGGGCCGCTGAACCACGCGACCGTTAGGCGGATGACGGAGGTGAAGATCGCCGCGTCGCCGGCGCCCACGAGGATCCGTCCCAGGATCGCGACTCCGATCGACGGAGCGACGGCGAGCACGACCTGCCCGAGCATCATGAGCGCCGTGCCGGACAGGATGAGGGTCTTCGGTCCGAACCGGTCGATCAGGATCCCGACCGGGATCTGCATCCCGGCGTAGACGATCAGCTGGACGACGGCCAGCGAGGAGAGCACAGCGGCCGCGACTCCGAAGCGCTCCGCGGCGTCGACGCCGGCGACCCCGAGAGTGGTGCGGTCGAGGACCGCCACCAGGTAGGCGAAGGCACCGGCTCCGAAGACGAACCACGCTCGACGAGATCGCACTCGTCCGATCCTACCGAGGGCGGCGACGGCCTAGGACGCGGACGAGTCCTCGCCCGGGCGCCGGATCGCGAGGAACTTCTCGAGCTCGGCGGCCAGAGCATCCGCCGTGGGAACGGAGCCGTCCTCGTCGGTGAGAGGGGACCGGAGGCTGGTCCCCTCCATGTAGGTGTCGTGGCGCGACTCCAGGGCAGCGACGAGCTTCTGCAGCTCCTCGTTGCCCGCGACCTGCTCGTCCACCTTCGCGAGGAACTCGCGCCCGCTCTCGCGCAGGCGGTCGGTCGGGAAGATGAGACCGGTCGACGCCGAGATGCTCTCGAGCGCAGCGACGGCGGCCTGCGGGTACTCGGTGTCCGAGAGGTAGTGCGGGATGAGGAGGGCGAATCCGACCGCCGGTATGCCGCGCTCGAAGAGGCGAAGCTCGAGGAGGTGCAGCACGTTCGAGGGGATCTGCGTGTGCGGGCGCCAGACCGACATCGCCTCGACGAGGTCCTCGCGGTTGCCGCTGACCGTGACCCCGACGGGTCTCGTGTGCGGCACGGGCATCGGGATGGCGTGCACCCAGGTGGTGCTCGCGACCTCGAGCCGCTCGATGAGCGAGACCACGGCGCGGGTGAAGCGCTCCCACTGGAAGTCGGGCTCGAACCCGGTGAGCAGGAGGAACGGCTGGTGCAGCTCGTCTCGCGCGACCGAGAGGCGCAGGACGGCCGGGCGGTAGTCGGTCAGGTGGTCCTGATCGAACGTGATGATCGGCCGGCGAGCGCGGTAGTCGAGGAGCTGATCCTGATCGAAGGCGGCGATCGGGCGGTGCTCGAGGGTGTCGAGCAGGTACTCCCCCAGCTGGCCGACGGCGCCCCCGGCATCGGTGAAGCCGGTCAGGCCGGCGACGAGGTGCAGCCCGCGCGGAACCTCGGAGAGGTCGCCCTCGATCTCGAACAGGTCTTCCGGATCCAGCATGCCTCTCACTGTAGACGGGACCCGTCGGGCCCCTGGCGAGCGGCGCTCGGCCCTGAGCGAACAGCGCCTAGCATTGCCGCCATGCCCCTCTCCTCTCTCGAGTACACGACCGCGCCCGCCTCCGACATCGACACCGACGCCCTCGTCCTGGGTGTCGCGCCGGGCCCGGACGGGCCGCAGCTGCTCGGAGCGACGGGCTTCGACGACCTGGTCGGCGCCCTCCCGGCGCTCGGCGCCACGGGAGCCGTCGACTCGATCCTGCGCGTGCCCTCGACCGGTCGCGCGGGCGTCGTCGTGCTCGTCGGCCTCGGCTCGGCCGAGCCGGCCGCCGACGCCCTCCGCGCAGCAGCGGGTCTCGCCGTGCGCACGCTGGCGGGGACCGCGTCCGTCGCGCTCGCCCTTCCCGCGGCCACCCCGGAGGCACTCGCCGCCGTCGCCGAGGGCGCCGCCCTGGGCTCCTACTCGTTCACCGCCTTCCGCGGCACCACCGCCGCCACGGTGAAGACCCCCGTCGAGTCCGTCGTGCTCGTCTCGACCGGGGCGGCTGCCGACCCCGCGATCCTCGAGCGCGCACTCGTCGTCGCCCGGGCGGTCGCCACCGTGAAGGACCTCGTCAACACGCCTCCGTCGCACCTGTACCCGCAGACCCTCGCCGAGGCGGTCCAGGAGGGCGCCGCCGGGCTGCCCCTCGAGGTCACCGTCTGGGACGAGGCGGCACTCGCCGAGGACGGCTTCGGCGGCATCCTCGGCGTGGGCAGCGGCTCGACCCGGCCGCCGCGCCTCGTGAAGGTCTCCTACTCGCCGGAGGGAGCGACCTCCCACCTCGCGCTGGTGGGCAAGGGCATCACCTTCGACAGCGGCGGACTCTCGCTCAAGCCCCCGGCCTCGATGGTGGGGATGAAGTACGACATGACGGGCGCGGCGACCGTGTGGGCCGTGGCGCGCGCCGTCGCGGAGCTCGCGCTCCCCGTCCGGGTGACCGCCTGGCTCTGCATCGCGGAGAACCTCCCCTCCGGCAGCGCCATCCGGCCCAACGACGTGCTGACGATCCGCGGCGGCACGACGGTCGAGGTCCTCAACACCGACGCCGAGGGGCGCCTCGTGCTCGCCGACGGACTCGTCGCGGCGAGCGAGGAGCAGCCCGACGCGATCATCGACGTCGCGACCCTGACCGGAGCCGCGAGCGTCGCGCTGGGCAACCGCTACACGGGCGTCATGGGCGACGACGACTTCGTCGCCCGGGTCGTCGCCACCGCCGCCGAAGCGGGCGAGCCCTTCTGGCAGATGCCCTTCCCGGCCGAGCTCCGCCCGCTCCTGAACTCCGACGTCGCCGACCTCGCCAACGTGAAGATCGGCAGCACCGCCGGCGGCATGCTGATCGCCGGGCACTTCCTGCGCGAGTTCATCGGCACCCGTGGAGAGGGCGAGGCCGTGACGGCCATCCCCTGGGCCCACCTCGACATCGCGGGGCCCGCCAACAACGCCGGTGGGGCCTACGGCTTCACGGCGGGCGGACCGACCGGAGTCACCGTGCGGACGCTCGTGGCGCTGGCCGAGGGCTTCGCGAGCGCGTAGTAGGGTCGACGGGGCGGGAGATCCCGCCTCGTCCCCTTCTCCGCCGGTCCTGAGCGCTCCGCGCCGCGGCCCGTTGCGAGACCGGGACCGCACGTCGCAAGGGAGTCACTGGGTGTCGGAAGAGAGCTACGACCTGGTCGTGCTCGGCGGGGGCAGCGGCGGATACGCCGCAGCGCTGCGAGCGACTCAACTGGGGCTCAGCGTGGCTCTCGTCGAGCGGGACAAGCTCGGCGGCACCTGCCTCCACCGCGGCTGCGTCCCCACGAAGGCCCTCCTGCACGCCGCCGAGCTGGCGGACGGAGCGAAGGACGCCCAGAAGCACGGAGTCCTCGCGAGCTTCGAGGGCATCGACATCGCCGGAGTCACCCGGTACCGCCGGGGCGTGGTCGCCGGCAAGTACAAGGGCCTGCAGAGCCTCGTCTCCTCGCGTGGCATCACGGTCGTCGAGGGCGACGGCCGCCTCGCCGGCCCGACGACCGTCGTCGTCGGCGAGCACGTCCTGCACGGCGGGTCGATCGTCGTCGCCACCGGCTCGTCCTCGCGGACCCTGCCCGGGATCGAGATCGGCGGTCGAGTGCTGACCAGCGACGAGGCCCTCGAGCTCGACCACGTGCCCGACCGGGTCGTCGTGCTCGGCGGCGGCGTCATCGGAGTCGAGTTCGCGAGCGTCTGGCGCTCCTTCGGTGCCGAGGTCACCATCGTCGAGGCGCTCCCCCACCTCGTGCCGAACGAGGACGAGAGCGCGAGCAAGCAGCTCGAGCGCGCCTTCCGCAAGCGCGGCATCTCCTTCCAGCTCGGCTCGCGCGTCTCCTCGGTCTCCCAGTCCGAGACGGGCGTGAGCGTGAGCCTCGAGAGCGGAGCCGTGCTCGAGGGCGATGTGCTCCTGGTCGCGGTCGGCCGCGGACCCGTCACCGCCGGCATCGGCCTCGAGGAGGCCGGAGTGGGTCTCGATCGCGGCTACGTCGTCACTGACGAGCGTCTGCAGACCTCCGTTCCGGGCGTCTACGCCGTGGGCGACATCGTGCCCGGCCTCCAGCTGGCCCACCGGAGCTTCCAGCAGGGCATCTTCGTCGCCGAGGAGATCGCCGGCCTCGGCCCCCAGGTCGTCGCCGACGTCAACGTCCCGAAGGTCACCTACAGCGACCCGGAGGTCGCCTCGGTCGGACTGACCGAGGCATCGGCCGTGGCCGAGTACGGGGCGGAGCGCATCGCGTCGTACGACTACAACCTGGGCGGGAACGCGCGCAGCACGATCCTCGGCACGAGCGGATCGGTCAAGGTCGTCCGCGTCGTCGACGGCCCCGTCGTCGGCGTCCACATGGTCGGCGCCCGCGTCGGCGAGCTGATCGGGGAGGCCCAGCTCATCGTGAACTGGGAGGCGCACCCCGAGGACGTCGCGCCCCTCGTGCACGCGCACCCCACGCAGAACGAGGCGCTCGGCGAGGCGCACCTCGCGCTGGCCGGGAAGCCGCTGCACGCCCTCTAGACCCACCGCGGGGCGGCGACCCGTCGCTCCCGCTTCACTAAGCTGAACACTGTACGCACACGTCTTAAGGAGACAGGATCATGAGCGAATCCGTCAGCCTCCCGGCACTCGGAGAGAGTGTCACGGAAGGAACGGTCACCCGCTGGCTGAAGAACGTGGGGGATCGCGTCGAGGTCGACGAGCCCCTGCTCGAGGTGTCGACCGACAAGGTCGACACCGAGATCCCGTCGCCCGTCGCCGGTGTCATCGAGGAGATCCTCGTCCAGGAGGACGAGACCGTCGAGGTCGGCGCCGAGCTGGTCCGGATCGGCGACGGTTCCGCGTCGGCCGCCCCCGCTGAGCCCGAGGCACCCGCGGCCGAGGAGGCTCCGGAGGTCGAGGCCGCCGAGACCGAGCCCACCGACGTCGCGACCCCGTCCGTCGACTC
The DNA here is from genome assembly GCF_023743255.1 of Rathayibacter rubneri. Classification (NCBI taxonomy): domain Bacteria; kingdom Bacillati; phylum Actinomycetota; class Actinomycetes; order Micrococcales; family Microbacteriaceae; genus Rathayibacter; species Rathayibacter rubneri. The sequence goes on from NZ_JAMRYM010000137.1 coordinate 6,330, forward strand.
GGACAGCGAGGAGGAGGCTCCGGCCCCCGCCGAGCCCGAGCCGGCCCCGGCCGCCGAGAAGCCCGCCGC
>NZ_JAMRYM010000138.1:0-6387 GCF_023743255.1 Rathayibacter rubneri
CCTCGCGCTGCTCGCTCCCGGCGCCACCGTCCGCGCCGATGCGGCGGCGATCGCGGCGGGCGCCCCCGAGCGGATCGACGGACGCGAGGCCGTCGCGGCGTTCTTCGACGGCAGCGCCCACGCGGCCCTGCCCGTCCTCGTCCTCGGGCGCCCGGGCTACGCCTGGTTCCACCTCGGCGCCGCCCGGGTCGCCTTCGACTTCGCGGTGGACGGCGGCCGGGTCGACTCGATCGTGTTCCGGGCCGATCCCGACGTCCTCGCGGGCGTGCTGCGCCGGCCGCGCTCGGCTGCGGTCACACTCGAGGGCCGCGATCCGTCGTAGGAGCAGTAGCCGTCGCGCCGTGCGACGGCAGGAGGAGGATGCACCGTGAAGACCATGACCTGCCGCGATCTCGGAGGGCCGTGCGCCCTGGAGCACCGCGGAGCGACCGCCGACGAGGTCATCAACGCCCAGGACCGCCACCTGAAGGACGCCGTGAAGGCCGGTGACGAGACGCACCGCGAGGCCCGCGAGGCGATGAAGGGCCGCTGGATGCGGCCCAAGAAGGCGCTGGACTGGTACAACGGCGTCAAGCGCGCCTACGCCGACCTGCCCGAGGACTGAGCGACGACGGCGCCCCTCCCTCCGCGGGGGAGGAAGGGGCGCCGTCGTCGGTCAGCGGCGCGTCAGCAGGCGGCCGCCGCGTACGGCGCCGACCCGGAGAACGCGGGCTGGTCGACCGCGGTGCCCATGACGGTGGCGGTCCCCGCCGGCACCGAGCGCAGGCGCGTGGTGAAGGCGGCCGAGGCGGAGGCGCCGGGGGCGACCGACGCGAACGACTTCGACCCGTAGGCGGTCTCGACCTGCACGGCGGCCGCAGCGGTGTCGGTGTTCCTCACCGTCACCGTGAGGACGACCTTGCCGGCGATGCAGCGCGTCGACGCCGTCGGCGTGAGCTCGAGGGTGTCGAGGCTCACCGCCGCGGAGGTCGAGGGGGTGACCAGGGCGTCGGCGTAGCCGTCGTACGAGGCGGTGACGCCCGTGACTCCGGCCGGGACCGTCGCCGTGGCGGTGCCGCCGCTCAGACGCACGGTCTGGCTCCAGCTGCCGCCGCGGAAGGTGACCGAGCCCGCCACGTCGCCGGAGTCGGCCGCCGTCACCGTCGCGGTCGCGGTCCGGCCGTCGACGGCGAGCGTCGTGGTCGAGCCGACGGCCGAGACCGGCGCCCACTCCTTCAGGGCGGTGAGCACCGTCTGCGGGACACTGACGAACGCTCCGTGGCGCGGGCTGGCCGGGAGGCCGCCCTTCGTCGAGACGGTCCAGTCGGCCGACTTCGAGAGGCGCGACGCCTGCGAGCTGCCGGCGATCGCGGCGCCCGAGGTCACGAAGGCCTTGTAGCCGCCGCTGCCGTAGTTGTCGACGAGGAACGCGTAGCCGTCTCCGGTGCCCGTGGTGTCGTTGGGGTCACCGGCGTTGAGCTTCACGATCTCGGGGCCCTCGCCCTCCTGGCCCGTCTCGAGGCGGGTCATGTTGGTGTCGGTGAGCTGCCAGGTCCTCGTGGGGTCGGCGTTCCAGTTCGACGAGGTCGTCGGCGCGGTCAGCACCGTCGACTTCTCGAGGAAGATGTCCTTCCCGGCCTCGAGGATTCCCGCGGCGCCGCCCTCCTCGTTCTTGGTGAAGCGGTAGTAGTAGTCGCCGATCTTCGTGATCGTCGAGTCGATCCGCGCGTAGCCGGTGTCCTGCCAGGTGGCGGGCGGCTGCGTGAAGGTGCGGAAGTCGCGGGTGATCACCGAGAAGACCCGCGAGTAGAGCTTGTCGCCGTTCGACTTCGTGGCGTCGGAGTAGAGGCGCGACGAGAAGAAGACGACGTACGACTGCAGGGCGTCGTCCCAGTACGCCTCCGGCGCCCAGGTCATGCCGGCCGCGGGCTGGTTGACCGTGATGCCGGTGTCGGCGCCGTTGGTGCGGGTCCACTGCACCAGGTCGGTCGACTCCCAGACCTCGATCTTGAGGCTGCCCTGGGACTGCGCGTCGCCCCAGCTCGTACCGCACGAGATGCAGAGGTCGGTGGCGACCATGTAGTACTTGTCGCCGTTGTGCGAGCGGAGGATGAACGGGTCGCGGAGGCCGCGGGTGTCGGTCGTCGAGGTGATGACCGCCTTGCCGCCGTTGACCGGCGAGAAGGTGAAGAAGTCGTTGCCGGACGTCGCCGCCTGGTAGATCTTCTCGTCGCCGTCCGACTTGAAGTACGCCGAGGCGTAGCCCGCGTCGGGAGCGGTGCGGCCGAGCTCGGCCACCGTGAGGGCGAACGTGCGCGACTCCGAGACTCCGTTGAGCGTCGCGTTCGCGGTCAGGGTGACGGTCGCGTCACCGGTGCCGTACGCGGGTCGGGTGACGACTCCGCCGCCCTGGTACGGGTCGGCCGCGCCGACGGCCGGCGCCTGGTAGCCGGCGTTGGTCGGAGTGACGAGCGCCGGGTCCGAGGACGTCCAGGTGATCGCGGTGCCGTTCTTGACGCCCTTCACGACCAGGGGCAGGTTCTCGGTGGTGCGCGGCGCGAGGGCGATCGCGTCGAGGTCGTCGTTGATCCTCGGAGCCAGGACGACGAGCTCGAAGGTGATCGGGCCGCCGGAGCTCGGGGTGGCCGTCAGGGTGACCGGGGTGTCGGTCGTGATCGTGCGCGACACGGCTCCGGTGGTCGAGACGACCGCGGGGTTCGACGACGCCCAGCTGAGGGAGATGCCGTTGCTGGTCGTGGGGAGGTTCAGGTTCCCCGAGACCGCGGTGAGCGACGGGTTGCCGTTCAGGACCACCGGCAGCAGGTCGGAGCGCAGGAGCGCCGCCGTCGAGGCGCGCTTGGCGTCGGCGGTCGGCATGCTCGAGGCGACCTGGTCGGCGGTCAGCGAGGTGTCCCAGAACTTCACGTCCGTGACGTCGCCGGTGAAGAGGGCGTCGCCCTGGTAGAGCGAGCGGCCGAGGTAGCCGAGCGTGGTGCCGGAGGGGATGATGCTCGCCATCGACTTGGCCGCGGTGACGGTCGAGATCTGCGCGCCGTCGCGGTAGAGGGTCAGCGTGGTGCTGGAGCCGGTGCCCGATCCGACCATGGTGAGAGTCGTGAAGCCCGGGTTGAGGCCGCCGCCGGCGGGGAGCCGCTGCTCGCCGTTGCCGGTGTCCTTCACGCGGATGCCCGCCAGCACCTGGGCGTTGTACGCGCCCTCGGAGCTGCGCGGGTTCACGAACACGTGGTTGCCCAGCGCCGTCGTGTTCCAGGGGCCGACGCCGTCGCCGATCACCCAGCCGAACTGGTTCGCCGAGGTCTGCGTCTTCACCGTGTACTCGACCGCGAAGGCGTTGTCGGTGCCCGTGACGAGGTTCTTCGGCAGGGCCGCGTAGCCGTTGGCGCGGAACCGGGCGACCTGGTCGCCGCCCGCGTCCGCGAAGGACGCGTCGGTCAGCCCGGTGAGCGTCGCGTTGCGTCCGTTCCCCGAGATGTCCAGGAGGGCCGAGCCGGCGTGCGACATGTCGTAGTGGGCCGTGGGAGCGGGGACGTCGACCGCCGAGGCGGCCGTCGGCACGAGCACGCCGGTGAGGGCGACGCTCGTGCAGGCGAGGGCGGAGAGCAGGAGCGTGCGGGTCCGGCGCGCGGGCGCGGGGTGCTCCGAGGAGCGTCGTCTCATCATCGAGACCTTTCCGATCGGTGGAGTGGATCAGTGGGGCGGGGTGGCCGTCCCTGGTCCCCGTTCGCGGGGCGAGTCGGGAGTGTTCACGCTAACACGCGCGCGGTTCCGGGGAACAGGGGTGATTCGTGCCGATTCTCCTGGTGCGCCGCGGCGCCTCCGTCCCCTCGGGCCTCGTCGGTACGATCTCGCGTGCTCCGCTCGGACTGATCGCGCGATCTGCGGCGTCGGGGACCTCGGCGAGGCCCGAGTCGCCTCCGGTCCCCTCCTCGCCGGTCGCGCGATCGGGCCGCGCTCGCGACGGCGATCCCGGGTGGCCCTAGTGTGTGACCGCACGCGAAGCCGCGGGCACCTGGAGGAGGCCGTCATGCCCGAGTGGTACACCCTCGGCGTCGTCGCGCTGGTGATCGTCGTGGTCGTCGTCGTGATCGTGCGCTTCCGCATCAACCCGGTCATCGCGCTCGCACTGGGCGCCGCCGCGATCGGCCTGCTGACCGGTCTCGGGCCCGTCGACACCGTCTCGACCATGTCGACCGGCTTCGGCGAGGTGATGGCCGAGGCGGGCATCCTGATCGGCTGGGGCGTGCTGATCGGCGCGATGCTCAACGAGACCGGCGCCATCGTGCGGCTCGTCGAGGGCCTGATGCGCGTGTTCGGCCGCCGGGGAATCCCGTACGCGCTGGGCCTCTCGCTCGCCACCTACCTGCAGACGATCTTCGTCGACGTGCTCATCGTGATCGCCGCCCCGCTGGCCCGGAGGATCGCGCCGCGGCTGGGACCGAACGGCACCGGCATCATCGGCGTCACCTTCGCCGTGGGCCTCGAGATGGGCATCGTCATGATGGTGCCCGGCTTCGCCGCGGTCGCGCTCGCCGGGCTGCTGGGCGTTCCGCTCGGAGTGATGATGCTCGGCGGCTTCGCGGTCGTCGCGCCCACGGTGGTGCTGACGATCCTGCTGATGTCGCTCGCCTTCCGGCTCGGCTTCTGGGACCCCGCGCGCGACCAGCAGGTGGTCGTCCGGGACGACGACGAGGAGGTGGGCGGCGGCGGTGCCGCACCCGCTCCTGCGACCGGTACCGTGCGCACCGCCGTCGGGGGAGTGCCGCGCGGCCCGGCCGGCCTGCGCCCCGGCGCGGTCGAGGAGCGCGAGCGCCCGCTCCTGCTGCTGTTCGCGCCGATGCTGGTCGCGCTCCTCCTGATCGCGACGCAGGCCGTGCTGACCGTGGCCGGCGCCGAGGTGCCCGCGCTGCAGTTCCTCGGCAACCCGATCATCGCCCTGCTGCTCGCCGTCATCGCCACCGGAGTGATCGGCCGCATCGCGGTCGGCACCAAGCGCATCGAGAAGGCCGTCGTGAAGGGCTTCCAGGACGGCGGCCAGATCTTCCTCCTCACCGGCATCGGCGGCTCCCTCGCCGCCGTCATCGCGCAGGGCGATCTGGGCGACGTGCTCAAGGGCTACTTCTCCGCCTCCTCCTTCGCGCCCCTGCTGCTGGTGTGGCTGATGGCCGCGGTGCTGCACATCGCGGTCGGATCGGTGACGCTGTCGGCCATCACGGCGGCGGGAGTGATCGCACCCGTCGCGGCCTCGCTCGGCCTCGATCCGCTGCTCATCGCGCTGGCCGCCGGCTCCGGGGCGCTCTTCTGCATCCACGTCACGTCGAACACCTTCTGGCTGCTGCAGACGTTCCTCGACCAGTCGGTCCGCGGGGCGCTGAAGACGGTGACGGTGGGGGTCTCGCTGGCGTCGGTGCTGGCGCTCGGGATGACGCTGGTGCTGTCGCTGTTCCTGGGCTGAGGCGCGCTGCTCCCCGCTGTCACGTCGGGGCCGATTGCGCCACGACCGCGCCACGCCGACGGGTGGACATGAGGGAATGTCAGTGGTCGCTGGTCGACTACGCGCATGACGGAGACAGGGACAGTGGAGGCGCTCGCCGCAGTGCGGGAGCACGGCGACCGAGCGGATGCGCTGGCGCGGTCGGCGGCTCCGGTGCTGCTGGCGGCGGCGGAGGAGCTGTACGCGGGGCATCGTGCGGCGCTGGGGTGTCCTGAGGCGTTCGCGCGGGGGGTGTCGCGGAGCGAGTCGGATGATCTGGTGGAGCGGTCGGTGCGGGCCGAGCTGGCGGTCGCGCTGGGGGTGTCGGAGCGGGTGGTGTCGCGGGAGCTGGAGTATGCGGGGCTGCTGGTCGAGGATCTGCCGTGCACGCGGGCGGCGCTGGCGGCGGCGGTGGTGCGGTGGGAGGCGGGTCAGGTGATCTGCGCGGTCGCGGCGACGCTGCCTCGGGAGTCGCGTGCGGCGTTCGATGCGCGGGCCGCGCCGCTGGCGGTGGAGTTGACGCCGACGCAGTTGCGGCGGCGGGTCGCGCGGTTGCGTGACGAGCTGCACGTCGAGCCCCTCGCGGAGCGGCATGTGCGGGCTCGGGAGGATCGTGCGGTGTGGGTGGTGCCGGAGGTGGACGGCATGGCGGTGCTGTGCGCGCGGCTGCCGGCCCCGGTGGCGGTGGGGGCGTTCGCGCGCCTGGATCGCATCGCCCGGTGCCTCCGCGAGGGCGACGAGGGCGCGCTCGGGGACGCCCGGACGCTGTCTCAGTTGCGGGCGAATGCTCTGGCCGATCTGCTGTGCGACGGCGACGTCGCGGGCACCGCTCCCGGCGGGGAGCCGGCGGTCTCGACGTTCGTGCCCGGGGTGCGCGCCGAGGTGCGGCTGACCCTGGCGGCGAGCACCGCCGCCGG
>NZ_JAMRYM010000139.1:0-6371 GCF_023743255.1 Rathayibacter rubneri
CTTCACGCCGCCCGCCGCGCCGTCCTCCGCGTGGATCGCCGGCGTCCGCGGCTCCGGGTTCACCCTTCTCGTGATGGGCATCATGATCATGGCGGTCGTGGTGCTCGCGCCGAGCGTGAAGACGTTCGTCGAGCAGCGCGCCGAGATCGCCGAGCTCCAGCGCACGGTCGACGCCGCCAAGACCCAGGCGCAGAACCTCGACGAGGAGCGCTCCCGCTGGTCCGACCCCGCGTTCATCCGCGCGCAGGCCCGCGAGCGCCTCTACTTCGTCATGCCGGGCGAGGTCAGCTACCTGGTCCTGGACGACATCGCCGTGGCGCAGCAGGCGGAGCAGCCCGCGAGCGACTCGGTGCAGGAGACGCCCGTCGACTGGGCGGGCTCGCTGCTGTCCTCGATCGCGGTGGCCGGCCTCGGGGAGCCGACGACCGAGGAGCTCGCGCCCGCCGAGCCGGCTCCGGCTGCTCCGTGAGCGCTCCGGCGTAGACTGGACCGTTCCGTCCGGTCGACGTCCCCCTGGAGCCCTCGTGACCACGCCCCCCTTCGATCCGCCCAGCGCGCGCGACGTCGCCGTCGTCTCCGCCCAGCTCGGGCGCCCCGCCCGCGACGTGGTCGGCATCAGTGCCCGCTGCGTCTGCGGCAACCCCACCGTGGTCTCGACGAGCCCCCGCCTGGCGGACGGCACGCCGTTCCCCACCTTCTACTACCTCACCCACCCCGCCGCGACCGCCGCGATCTCGCAGCTCGAGGCGACCCAGGTGATGGCGGAGTACAACGACCTCCTCGCCGAGGACGAGCAGCTGAGGGAGGCGTACGCCGCCGCGCACCGCGCCTTCCTCGCGGACCGCGAGAGCGTCGGCTCCGTCCCCGAGATCGCGGGCATCTCCTCCGGGGGCATGCCCTCGCGGGTGAAGTGCCTGCACGCGCTGGCCGCCCACTCGCTCGCCGCGGGTCCCGGAGTGAACCCGATCGGCGATCTCGCCCTCGCGCGCGCCGACTGGTCGCCCGAGCGCTGCGCCTGCCGTCCGTTCGACGACTCGGCCGTCTCCGCCGCCTCCTAGGCGGGACCGCGGGCCGCCCCGACCGGCCCGCACTTCGCTAGACTTCCGATTCGTCGGGGTCAGTGCTGCCACCCGCCGTCGAGAGCGGGCACTTCGCGAGTAGTAGGGTGTTCCGCACAGTCCATCCCTCTGGAGAGTTCACCGTGCCCAAAATCCTCATCGTCGGTGGCGGCTACGCCGGTTTCTACACCGCGTGGAAGCTCGAGAAGTACCTGCGCCCCGGCGAGGCCGAGGTGACGATCGCCGATCCGCTGCCCTACATGGCGTACCTGCCCTTCCTCCCGGAGGTGGCCGCCGGCTCGATCGAGCCCCGCCACGCCATCGTGTCGCTCCGCCGCCACCTGAAGAAGACCGCGATCCTCGCCGCCAAGGTCACCAAGATCGACCACGCCGCGAAGACCGCCACGATCACCCCGACGGTCGGCGAGCCCTACGAGTTCGAGTACGACCAGATCGTCGTCACCGCCGGATCGGTCTCGCGCACCTTCCCGATCCCGGGCGTCGCCGACAACGCGATCGGCCTCAAGACGATCGAGGAGGCGACCGCGATCCGCGACCGCATCCTCACGAACTTCGACAAGGCGGCCACGCTGCCCGTCGGTCCGGAGCGCTCGCGCCTGCTGACCGTCACGGTCGTCGGCGGCGGCTTCGCCGGCATCGAGGTCTTCGCCGAGCTCCGCTCCTTCGCGAGCGCGCTGCTCAAGCGCTACCCCGAGATCGACTTCGAGGAGACGCAGTTCCACCTCGTCGAGGCCATGGGGCGCATCATGCCCGAGGTCGCGCTCGAGACCAGCCACTGGGTGCTCAAGAACCTCGACCAGCGCGGAGCGACGGTCCACCTCGACACCCAGCTGAAGTCGGCCCAGGACGGCGTCATCGAGCTGTCGACCGGTCAGACCTTCGAGTCCGACCTCATCATCTGGACCGCGGGCGTCATGGCGAACCCGTCGATCAAGAACTCCGACCTCCCCATCGAGGAGCGCGGACGACTGCGCGTGCGCCCCGACCTGCGTGTCGGCCACGACGACGTCCTCGTCGAGGGCGCCTGGGGTGCCGGCGACGCGACCGCCGTCCCCGACCTCACCGGCGGCGGAGTAGGCGGCTACTGCGTCCCGAACGCCCAGCACGCGGTGCGCCAGGGCAAGCTGATGGCGAAGAACATCGTCGCGGTGCTCCGCGGCGAGAAGCCCAAGGACTACTTCCACAAGAACATCGGAGCCGTCGCCGGTCTCGGCATCGGCATCGGCGTGTTCCAGTCCGGCAAGATCGCGATCAAGGGCTTCCCGGCCTGGGTCATGCACCGCGGCTACCACGGCCTGGCCATGCCCTCGTGGGAGCGCAAGTTCCGCGTGGTGTGGGGCTGGTGGAACAACCTCTGGCTCGGCCGCGACATCGTCTCGATCGAGGCGCGCGAGTACCCGCGCGGCTCCTTCGAGACCTACGCGTCCCGCCCGAAGGCCGCTCCGGCCGCCGCTCCTGCCGCTCCCGCGGCGGGCACCCCCGGCCCCGCCGGCGCGCCCGTGACCGTCGGCGGAGAGCCCGCCAAGTCCTGACCCCGCTCCCGCGGGGCGTGAGTGATCGCGCCCCGCGGAAGCCGCCCCCATAGCCCAATCGGCAGAGGCAGACGACTTAAAATCGTCTCAGTCTGGGTTCGAGTCCCAGTGGGGGCACTCTCGAGCGGTCGTCGCCCGAGCGGGTGGAGAGCGCACCCGTGCCGACTCTTCACCACCCGACTCCGCAGCGGCGGACCTGCCCGCACGGCTCCGAAGCACACCCCGGGCCGCGATCCGAGTCGTCTCGATGGTCCTCGATCGTCCGCGCGGGCTCGGCTGTGGTCGGACGTCGTGGCTCGGTCGTGTCGTCTCGGAGTCGCCCGGGCGCGCGAGTGGAACCCGGATCGGGCCGTGGCCGGATGTCGGCCCCGGTTCGCGTCGTCTCGGGGATGCTCGGCTGCACGAGTCGACTCGGAACCGGCCGTGGCGTGATGTCGGCCCCCGGTGCGTATCGTCTCGGGGCTGCTCGGTTGCCCGAGTGGACCCGGAACGGGCCGTGGCGGGATGTCCGGCCCCGGTTCGTGTCGTCTCGGGGACGCCCGGCCGCCCGACTGGACCCGGGACGGGCCATGGCAGGCTGTCGGGCCTCGGTCGGTGTCGTCTCGGACGCTCGTCTGCCCGAGTGGACTCGGATCGGGCCGTGACCGGTTGTCCGGCCTCGGTTCGCGTCGTCTCGGGGACGCTCGTCTGCCCGAGTAGACTCGGATCGGGCCGTGACGGGGTGTCGGGCCCCGGTCCCTGTCGTCTCGAGGATGCTCGGGTACGCGAGCGGATTCAGGACGGGCTGCGGCGAAAGGTCAGGCCCCGATTCGTGGCGCCTCGAGCTCGCCGAGCGCCCGGGTGGACCGGCGGGCCGGACTCGGCGTCGGCCCCGGTCCGCGTCGTCTCAGCAGGGGGTGGGCGCCCGACCGGCTGGAGGTCGACCTACCGCCCATGCAGGGGCGACCGCGCAGGCCCGGAGCCCGCGCCGGAACGCGGTCAGGCGGCTCGCGCGTGCTCGCTCCGCAGACCGGGCGACCCGGCCAGGAGCGCCGCCGCGAGCACCTCGGTGATCTCGCCGGGGGTGCACTCGGCGCAGAGGACCACCAGGTCCTCGGGGGAGGACTCGTCCGCTCCGGAGCGGTCGAGGACGACGGCATCGGTTCCACAGCTCGCGCATTCGATCATGCGGGTACCGTACGTCCGACCACCGACATCGCCGGGGTCCCGCTCGGCGGGTCCGGGGATCCGGAGCGGGCACAGGGACTCGGCCGCTCGCCGGCACCCCGCCCGTCGACGTCCGATCCGCCCCGCACCTCCCGAAGAGGGTCGTGTCGGAGCGGTTCCACACCCGTGATCGTCCGTGCGCCCGCACTCCGGGAGCCGGGATCGCCCGTATCATCGGAGGGCGAGGCCGTACGGCTCCGTCCTCTTCTCGTGCCGCACGGCACCGTACCGCACCGCCCGGAGACGGGCGGCAGGAGACCTCCATGGGGAAGCTGCTCTACGGCGCCTCGGGCGTCGAGATCGAATTCGACGACCGCACGCTCACGCACGTCCAGATCGTCATCGCCAACAAGCTGCGCCGCCGCGAGAGCTTCTTCTTCTCGTGGCGCGACGACCCGGCGGTCGGCGACGGGCGCTCGAGCATCTGGCTCGACCCCTCCGTGCCGCTCTACTTCAAGTACTTCGGCGGCCGGGTGCCCTCGATCAACCGCACGTGGATCGATCTGCTGACGGTCTCGGCGAACTCCTCCGGCGGCCTGCAGCTCGTGCAGGAGCCCGACGCGGCTCCGACCCCGCCCCCCAAGGGCGAGCAGAGCCCCTAGACCTCGGCTTCGCTCGACAGACCTGCACCGTCCTGCACCGTCCACTGCATCAGCCGGGAAGAGCGACCATGAAGCGCGACGTCACCGCCCACCTCACCCTCGACGTGGCGCGACCCGCGTCGCTCGTCCTCTCGATCGCGGTGGCCGACGCCTACGCGGCCGAGGAGTCGCTCAGCGTCTCGCTCGACGGGCGGCCCCTGCGCCCCCGCGAGGTGCTCGACCAGCACGGCACCCGCCTGCACGTGCTCGAGCCGGGGGTCGGCGAGCTCGTCATCGACTACTCCGCCCGCATCCTCGGCCGCCTCGAGCCGATCGCGGGCGAGGAGGTGGACCGCCTGCGCTACCTCCGTCCGAGCCGCTACGCCGAGTCGGACGTGCTGTGGGCGACGGCGCGGGCCGAGTTCGCCGGACTCGCCGGGGCCGACCTCCTCGCTGCGGTGAGCTCCTGGGTCGGCACGCGCCTGGCGTACGTCACCGGGTCGAGCCTGCCCACAGACGGCGCCGAGCGGACGCTGCTCGCGCGGCGGGGCGTCTGCCGCGACTTCGCGCACCTCGTGGTCGCGCTCCTCCGGGCCCTGGACATTCCCGCGCGGCTCGTCTCGGTCTACGCCCCCGGACTCTCGCCCATGGACTTCCACGCGGTCGCCGAGGCCTGGGTCGAGGGGGAGTGGCGGGGGGGGGGCGCGACGACGCTGGCTCCCCGGCAGAGCCTCGTGCGCATCGCGACCGGACGCGACGCCGCGGACACGGCGTTCCTCAGCGTGTACGACGGCATCGCGACGCTCGGGGAGTTCACGGTCGGCGCCGTCGTCGACGAGCTGCCGGAGGACGACGTGCGCGAGCCCGTCTCGATCGGCTGAGCTCGGCTACTGCTCCGGCTCGACGAAGCGGCGCCAGGCCCAGACCGACGTGCACACCACGGTGAACGCGACCACGGTGAAGACGACCGGACCGCCCCCGCCCTCGGTCGCCCACGCGGCGATCGTCGGGGTGAGCAGGAGGAAGAGCACGGTCGTCGAGAGCAGGGTGAGACCCAGCCAGAGCACCGGCGACCAGCGCAGGATGCTCTGCCCGGCCGGACGCCCGACCGGGAACAGCAGCACGACGCTCGACCCGACGGCGAGCAGGGTCGTCGCGCTGAGCACCTCGGCGGTGAGCACGCCGCCGACGGAACCGCCGGCCGGGACGACGGCGGAGGCTCCCCACGCGAGCCCCGCCAGCCCCAGGAGCGAGACGACGCGCACCGTGGCGAGCTTGGCGCGGTCGACGGGCGAGGCGCCCTCCGGCAGGAGGAGCCCGATCACGACGCCGAACAGGAAGGCGGGGTCGAGCCCGGCGAAGCGCGAGAGCAGCGCCGCGGCGGCCACCAGGAGGAGCGCCCGCGGTGAGGCGACGACCCGGACGCCCGGCAGGCCCAGGCGTCGTCCGACCAGGGCGGGCACCCCGGCCGCGACGGCGTTGACGAGCGCCGTCGCGAGGATGACGGCGATCAGGAGCCTGAGGTAGGCGGGCTGGCCGTCGACCCGCCCGGAGAGCAGGCTGAGCCCGGCGGCGCAGCCGATCATGCCGACGACCATGGTGCGGGTCGAGGCGGGCGCGCGCTCGGGCTTGTCGTCGAACTCGACGCGCGCCCGGTTGCGGCCCGTCAGCTGCCAGGTGCGCGCCTCGCGGGGTGCGCGGCCGGCGACGGCCAGCCTCGCGGGGACGACCACCAGCGCGAGCGACGCGACGGCGAGGGCCAGGGAGCGCATCCAGTCGGCGATCGTGCCCAGCGGGGCGCCGGAGGAGAGCGCCGTCGTCATGCCGGTCGCGGCGCTCCAACCGCCGGGGGAGCCGCGGTCGTCGTCCTGCGGAGCGGGAGCGGGTGCGGCGTCCGGGGCGGACGGCGCGGCGCCGGGTGCGGGGGCGGCGCTGGCGCCCTCCGTCTGCTGGGGCCGCGGCGAGGCCGTCGC
>NZ_JAMRYM010000140.1:0-6277 GCF_023743255.1 Rathayibacter rubneri
CGTCCGGGGGCCGGAGCGGCCCTCCGGGATGCGCTCGGGCACGGGCACGAGGGCGTGCGTGATCGCGCTCGAGAGGGTGAAGGCGCCGGAGTCGAGGTGCGAGGAGTGCCCGAGGCGGGTGGCCTCGTTGGCGCGCTGCTTCGCTCCGGAGGCGGGCCGGATGTCGCCGGAGAGGCTGATCTCGCCGAACGCCGCGATGCCGGGGCGCAGCGGGGTGTAGGCGTGCGCCGAGGCGATCGCGACGGCGATGGCGAGGTCGGCGGCCGGCTCCATCAGCTTCACTCCGCCGACCGTCGAGACGTACACGTCGCAGCGCCGCAACGGGATGCCCGCCTGCCGCTCGAGGACGGCGAGGATCATGGCGACGCGGGAGGCGTCGACTCCGTTCGTCACGCGGCGCGGGTGCTCGCCGTCGTTCGCGATGACGAGGGCCTGGATCTCGACGGGCAGGGCGCGGCGGCCCTCCATCGCCACGGTGACGCAGATGCCCGGGGTGGGGAAGCGGGTGCGCGACAGGAAGAGGCCGCTCGGGTCGGGGATCTCGGCGATGCCCTCGGCGGTCATCTCGAAGCAGCCGACCTCGTCGGTCGGGCCGAAGCGGTTCTTGAGCGAGCGGACGAATCGCAGCGCCGTCTGGCGGTCGCCCTCGAAGTGGCAGACGACGTCGACGAGGTGCTCGAGCAGGCGCGGGCCGGCGATCGAGCCGTCCTTCGTCACGTGTCCGACGAGCACGAGCGGCAGCGCGCGCTCCTTGCAGACCCGGATGAGGGTGGCCGCGACCTCGCGGACCTGGCTGGGGCCTCCGGGCAGGCCGTCGACCGTGTCGCTGGCGACGGTCTGCACCGAGTCGACGATGAGGAGGTCGGGCTGAACCTCGTCGATCTGACCGAGCACCGTCGCCAGGTCGGTCTCTGCGGCGAGGTAGAGGCTGTCGTGCATGGCCCCCGTGCGCTCGGCGCGCATGCGGACCTGGGCCGCCGACTCCTCGGCGCTGACGTAGAGGACGCGCTGGCCCTCGGCGGCGGCGCGCGACGCGACCTCGAGCAGCAGCGTGGACTTGCCCACTCCGGGCTCACCGGAGAGCAGGACCACCGCACCCGAGACGATGCCGCCGCCGAGCACGCGGTCGAGCTCGCCGACCCCGGTGGGCCGGTGGTGCGCACCGGAGGTGGTGGGGATCTCGGTGATCGGCCGGGCCACCCGGCCCGCGGAGGGGGCCACCGCCGCGACGGCGCGGACGAGACCGGTGCGCTCGGTGCTCTCGACGACCGTGCCCCACTGCTGGCACTCGCCGCAGCGGCCGACCCACTTCGCGGTCGTCCAGCCGCACTCCGAGCAGCGGTAGGCGGCGGTGCGGGTCTTCGAGGCGGCCATGGGGTCCTTCCGGAGCGGGTGGGACGTGGGGGAGGGGTCTGGAGCGAGGCTAGGAGCCGCCTCCGACATCGGACGCTCCTTCGAACGTGTCTTCGACGATACCGGGCGGCACCGACACGCGACGGTGCCGCGCCCGGGCCGGGGAGAAGGGTGCGGGATCGCCGCCTGTGGAGAGAGGCTCGCCCGAGCGGCGCGCCCGCGCTGTCGGAGGTCTGCGGGAGGATGACCCCATGGCGTCGACAGTGCACCACCTCAAATCCGGCCGCGCGCTCGGGGTCTCCTGGACGGGTCCGGAGGACGCCGAGCACGTCGTCGTGCTGGCGCACCCCGCCCCCGGCTCGGCCGATCTCGATCCCGACCCCGCGGCGACTGCCCGGCACGGTGTCCGGCTCCTGTCGGTCGACCGCCCCGGCTACGGTGACTCCGAGCTGCTGAACGACCTCGACCAGGCGGGGGCCGGTGCCCCCGCGACTCCCGAGCAGGCCGCCGCCGACATCGCCGAGTACCTCGCCACCATCGGCATCGCCTCCGTCGCCGCCGCGGGCTGGTCGGCCGGCGGCCGCGTCGCGCTCGCGCTCTCGGCCAACTACCCCGGCCTGGTGGAGCGCGTGGCCGTGCTCGCCACTCCGGCGCCGGACGACGCCGTGCCGTGGGTCGGCGACGAGAACCGGGCGATGCTCGAGTCGCTGCGCGCTCTGCCGGTCGTAGACGCCGTCCAGACCCTCCGCGCCGCGCTCGAGCAGGCGTTCGGCCCGGCTCCCTCCCCGGGCGCCCTCCTCGGGATGCTCGGCGCGAGCGAGGCCGACGCCCCGCTGCTCGAGTCGCCCGGGGTCCGCGACCGCCTCCTCCGCATGCTCGAGCGCGCCGCCGCCCAGGGCGCCACCGGCATGGCCGCCGACATCATCGGCTACACGCTGCTCGACTGGGGCTTCGCGGTCGACGCCGTCGCCTCGCCCGCACTCCTGCTCTACGGAGCCGAGGACGCCGAGGTCGGCCGCCTCCACGGCGAGTGGTACGCCGCCCGCCTCGCCGATTCGCGTCTCGAGGAGGTCCCCGGCCGCGGACACCTGCTCGCCGTCTCGGAGTGGGACCGCGTGCTCTCGTTCCTGCTGCCCGCGGTGGTCTGACCCGTCCGGCGCCTCGATCCCGCGCCGATTGGCGCGACTTGTGAGCGTCGCGTACACTCGACCCCGGTACCGTGTCCGAGCGGCCGAAGGAGCATGTCTCGAAAACATGTGTGGGCTTGCGTCCACCGTGGGTTCAAATCCCACCGGTACCGCCACTGTCGAAGGCCCCCCGCTTCCCCGGAAGCAGGGGGCCTTCGTCGTTTTGTCTACCGCGGCTTCGGATGCAGGGCGTCTCGCCGCCCTCGAAGCGCCGTCTCACTCGATCTCCGGGGAGGAGTGGGAGAAACTGATCAGACTTCCGGTAGTGATGGGCGCGTCACCCGGTACGATCCAGAGATCCGCTCTTCCAGGAGGCACATGAGCACAATTGGTCAGTTGACGAGGGTTACTCAACTCGATCAGCGGGTAGAACTCGACTTGTTTAGAACGGATCCCTCGGAGCTAGCTCGCAGAGCCGAGACCATCCTCAGCTCGGTGCCACGTCCCATCTTCCGGTGGGCAGGCTCTAAGCAACGGTTGCTTTCGCAGCTAGTGGAGCACATCCCACTGCGCTTCAAGACATATTACGAGCCCTTTCTTGGTGCCGCGTCCATGTACTTTTTGCTTCGTCCACAACGTGCCGTTCTCAATGATTCCTGCGGCCCCTTGATCGAGGCCTATCGAACTATTAGTTCTTCTTCGGAGGAAGTCTTCCTTCGTCTTTCGGAAATGGACATCCTTGATAAGGATTATTACTATCAGGTTCGTGGGACAGTCCCCGCGGACCCTGTCGCGGGGGCCGCGCGATTTCTGTATCTGAATCGGGCGGCTTGGAACGGGCTCTACCGTGTAAATGCCCGTGGTCAGTTTAATGTCCCATACGGAAACCCTCGTTCGTCAAACATAATCGATGAGAATCACCTACGAGAATCTGCCAAACAGCTGGCAAGCTCGGGAACGTTACTCCTAAGTGGCGATTTCGAAGTTGCGCTCTCTCGGGCAGGCGCTGAAGACTTTGTGTTCCTTGATCCTCCTTACGCTTCGAGCAAACGGCGCGAAGGTTTTGTAGATTATAACGAGAAGCTATTTACTTGGGAGGATCAGATGCGACTTGCAGAAGTTGCGGAGACTCTACGAGCGCGCGGCGCACGGGTTGTGGTGACCAACGCCTTTAATTCGGCAATACGCGATTTGTATCCTAATTTTCGAGAGTACCCCCTGGTCCGGCGAAGTTCACTGGCGTCAGATGTGAGCCGCCGACGCCCCGTAGCGGAAAGTGCACTAGTTGCATGAGTGAAACACCTGAATTGCTGGCCTCGAGTTACCAACTCGAAATTGACCCGACAAACATCGGTCCGAATCCGGATAACCCGCGACGTTATTTCAATGAGGAGCGACTGGACCTTCTTCGAACGTCGATTCAGGAGGTCGGGATCCTTGTTCCTCTCATCGTCTACGAGGACCCTTCGAAGCCAGGCAGTTTCATTCTCATGGATGGTGAGCGCCGCTGGCGTTGCTCAAGTGATCTAGGTCTCAGCCGAGTCCCAACGAACGTCATCCCGGCCCCTGATCCGCTTGACAATCTCCTTCGCATGTTTAATATTCACAATGTTCGGGAAGACTGGCCGCTTATCAGCGTGGCGCTTTCTCTCCGGGAGGTTATGAAGAAGTCGGGTGAAACAGGGGAAAAGCGTCTGTCGGAAATGACCGGGGTGACAAGGTCATCGGTTCGTCGTGCGCGGCGTCTTCTTTCTCTGCCGGAACCAGAGATTGACCTCATCAGAAATGAGGCGCACCTGGATAGACCTCAACAAGTTCACCGAGAAGATCTTTACCTCGAAATCGAGGCCGCAGATTCGGTCTTGCGATCGGCTCTCCCCAGCTTTGCCGCGAAGCACACGCGTCCTGAAGTCATTCGAGCCTTCGCCGCGAAGGCCGAGGCGAACACCCTGCGAGCAGTTACAGACTTTCGTCTATTGGGTCGACTGTCGAAAGCTTTGGAGGCCAGTACGATCGAGCCGGACCTGGTCGACTATGCGCTTGACGAGCTCATCGCAGATGTGAACGTGACGCCGCAGGAAGTCTTCGACAATTTTGCCGCAGAGGGTTACAGGCAGCAGACGCTGATCAAAAAAATCGAAGTGTTGAAATCAGATATTTTAAACATTGAAGACTATCGGCAAATCTCTACTCTTCTGCTTCAAGAGTTGACCGGCTTGCAACAAGTTCTTTCGAAAGTTTTGGGGCGATCGCTGTGAGTCTGGCATACGAGGATCCGCAGAAGACACGAATGAGGTCGGCGGCTGAGATGGCTGTTGATCAGGCCGGATTTACCTTGGTGGACGTTTTAGAACGAATACCGCTTCCGCCTGACTCCCAGATCGTGGGCTCGTTGCTCGGCGACCTGCAGAGTGTAGATGCAACTGGCACAAGAACGTTTTACTACCTTCGCCCGGGCGAAGACACAGTTCTTCCGAAGTGGATTGCAAATCTGGCGCGCGCATCCCATGCGCTGGCCGCTGGTCATGTTTATGTAGTCGTCTCATCCTATGCTGACGAACTAGTTCGTTCTTGTACGGACGCTGGTGCGGGTCTGCTAAGGCTAAGCGAGGACGGCGTGTTTGAGATGGTCGTAGATTACACGGAGACCGCGCCGAAGTCGCTTGAGGATGCCACGTCCGACCGAATCACCGCGATTCGCAGGTCAATGGAACGCCGACTCGAGATGATCAAGGTCGATATTGATGCTCGGGTGAGTGCCAGTGCAAGTATCCTGTCCGGAATGGAAAATGATGCGGCGGAACAGTACTTGAATAAGTTCGAGGCGGAGTATCGTGCTATGGATAGTTGGGGAACCGACATGTCAAAGCGATTGGATGGCCTGGGCGGGCGCTCTACTCCCGCGGAAATTGCTGAGGTAGCTGATCTTGTCGACGAGGGGCCCCGAGTGCCTGTGGAGAGACCTGTAAGGTGAAGCATATTTCGGCACTGATATCCTCACAGCATCGGTTGTTGTTGGTGTTAAGTTCGATCGCGATAGGAATATTGGGCTCGAGGGTCGCGACTGATCCGAAGGAATGGGAGTCCTGGGTCCTGCTTGGGGCGTCGGGCGTATTCCTCTTCACTGCTGATATTGGTCGTCAAGTTGACGAACGGGCAAGAACGCTTGCTACCGCGTCAAAGAGTTCTCTAGGCCGCACCAGGCTCGACGTCCTCTTGCGCGCGGAGAAACACACGGTTTTTTGGGGAGTCCTGGCTTCTGTGTTGATCGTACTTGGTCTTGTCTGCTGGAAGATTTTTTTCTAGGTCGCTTTTGACGGCGAAAGGCGGCGTGAGGAAGAGTTCCCTAAGTTGACGTCAGCCGCGGCGGGACGACGCCGCGTGCGCGAGGAGCGTCGCGACGACTCCGACGGCCACGCCGATGGCGGTCTCGAGGGCGCGGTCGCGGAGGAGGACGAGCTCGTCGGTGCGGTGGGCCAGCTCGACCATGAGGATCGCGAGCGGGGTCACGAAGGCCAGGGTGAGCCCGTAGTTGCGGCCGACGAAGAGCTCGGCGAGGACCTGGAGCAGGACGACGACGGCGATCGTGGCGAGCGGCGACAGGGGGAGGGCGAGGAGGGCGGCGGCGATGGCGACTCCGACGACGGTGCCGAGCATCCGGTGGCCCGCGCGGACCAGGCGGGCGGCGACGTCGGCGCCCGAGACGGCGGCGACGGCGGCGACCATCGCCCAGTAGGGGTGGCCGAGGCCGGTGGCGGTGGGGATCGCGCCTGAGACGAGCACGACCGCGCCGAAGC
>NZ_JAMRYM010000141.1:0-6275 GCF_023743255.1 Rathayibacter rubneri
CCTCCGCCGCCCGCCGCCGCCGCAACACGCTGCGCACCGCGGTCGGGGCCGTCGGGGTCGTGCTCGCCGCCACCGCGGTCGTCCTGCCCCAGCTGCTCCCGCTCCCCGAGGCGACCCGCGCCGCGGAGGGCGTCTCCGTCACCCCCGTCGCCGCCGACAGCGCTCTCGTCTGCGGGGGAGACCTCCTCGACGCGACCGACCCGGAGGAGCTCCGCGCCCTCGAGGGCTCGCGCTCGGCCGTCTGGCCGGACGGCGTCGCGACCGACTCCGCCGTCCTGGACGAGCCGGACGTGGCCGCGCCGGGCAGCGGGATCCCGCGCCTGGTCGTGCCCGCCGGTGCCGACCCGACTCCGGGAGGCGCGACGACGCAGTCGATCGCGACCGAGACCGTCTCCGGTCTGAGCGCGCTGGGGTGCGCCGAGCCCTCGGCCGACAGCTGGATCGTCGGCGGCTCGACGGACGTCGGCTCGACCTCCGTCCTCGTCCTCGCGAATGCGAGCGAGGTGGCCGCCACCGTCGATCTCTCGCTGTACGGCGAGAACGGGCCGATCGCCGCCACCGGGTCGACGGGCATCGTCGTGCCGCCCGGGACCGTCCGAGCGCTGCCCCTCGCGGGCCTCGCGCCCGACGTCGTCCAGCCGGTCGTGCGGATGACCGCCCGCGGCGGCGAGATCGCGGCGAGCCTCCAGAGCACCGCCATCGCCGGCCTCACCCCCGTGGGCGTCGAGACGACCGCTCCGTCGGCGGCCCCGTCGACCCTGACCGTCGTCTCCGGCTACCGGATCTCGACCCCTCCCGCCGAGACGTCCAGCGACGACGGCACGGGCGGAGCGGGCAGCCCCGTGCTGAGGATCCTGGCGCCCGGCGAGGCCGACAGCACCGTCTCGATCGAGGTCGCGAACGAGGACCCGAGCGGCGCGGGGACGTCGACCCAGGTCGTCGTGCCGGCCGGCCGGGTCGGCGAGGTCCCGCTGCCGGGACTCGCCGAGGGCTCCTACCGCATCACGCTCACCTCCGACGAGCCCGTCGTCGCGGCGGGCCGGACGACGTCGACCGGCTCGGCCGGCACCGACTACGCCTGGTTCGCCTCCGGCACGTCGACCTCGACGCCGTTCGGCGTGGCGAGCACCGGCGAGCCCGGGGCCCGGCTGCACCTCGCGAACGGCAGCGACACGACCGCCTCCGTGGTGCTCGACTCCGCCTCGGGCTCGCGCACCGTCGAGATCGGCCCCTTCGCCTCCGCGACCGTCGACCCCGGCGCCGACTCGCTCGTCGTCACGAGCGACCAGCCGGTGCAGGCTTCGGTGTCGATCGCGAGCGACGGGCGCATCGCGGCCTACCCGATCGTCCCGCCCGGTCCGCTCTCGTCGCCGATCACGGTCTACTCGCACTGAGCGGCGGCGCCCCGGGCGTCAGAGGTGGCGGAAGCGGTCCGGGGAGATGTCCCACGGGTCGCGGCCGAGGAGCTCGGCGACCGCGCGGAACACGTGGCTCTCGATGAGCATCCGCTCGTGGAACTCGTCGCGACGGTGCAGCTTGGCGAGGCGCTGGATCGGTACCCGGTAGAGCGTGATGCGGCGCTCGGCGTGGTCCACCCGCCAGCGGGCGATGCCCGTGGCCCGCAGTCGCGCAGGATCGACGTCCGGAGTCGCCGCGACGTCGACGCGGATGCCCGCGAGGTCCTCCGGCCACGCGCCGCGGAGGTAGTCGATGGCGGATCCGACCGTCATCTCGAAGAAGTCGGTGCGGGTCTGCAGCAGGGGCAGATGGGGTCCGGTGACGGGGCCGCGGATGCCGCGGCCGTGCCTGTCCCTCGAGCCGCCCCGCACCGATGCCGCCTGACGAGCGGTGGAGCGACGAGCACGGGGCATGCCCCCAGCCTATTGCTACTGTGGGCGCGATGACCGGACGGCAGTGCTCGCGGACCGGCTGCCGGGCTCCGGCCGCCGTCACCCTGACCTACGACTACCGCGACTCGGTCGTCGCCGTCGGGCCGTTGAGCCCCGCGCCCGACCCGCACGGCTACGACCTCTGCGAGGCGCACGACGCCCGGCTCTCGGTGCCGCAGGGCTGGACGACGATCCGCTACCGGGAGCCGTCGGCCGAGGACTGACCCGAGCGGTCGGGGAATCCGCGCGGCGCGCCGGCCAGGACCGGCGCGAGCCGGTCGAGGCGGTCGGCCGCGAGCCGCAGGGCGCGCTCCTCGCGCACCCGGCGCAGGGCCGAGACGGCCAGGAGGAAGTCCTCCGCCGGTGCGGCGGGCACCGGCGACACCCGGGCCGAGACCTCGAGCGCGAGCGACGCGGCCAGCTGCGATCGGGAGGGCTCGGTCATCCCGGTGCGGTTGCGCAGGAACTGCGCGAGGCGGCGGGCCAGCGCGTCCGGGAGCCGTGCGACATCGGCGGTGGCCGCCCAGCCGAGCAGCGGCTCCGGCACCTCGGCGCGCAGCGCCACGACCGACGGGACGCGCTCGAGCTGGCTGTGCGTCCCGGCGAGCACGTCGCCGAGCCGCCGGGAGCGGCGGGACAGGAGTCCGACGACCGCGGCGAGTCCGCCGGCCGTCATCACGATCTCGAGGACCGCGGTCATCCCGCGCACCAGCGCGTGCCGGAAGGAGATCGCTCCGCCGTCGTCCCGCACGATCCGGGCTCCGACCGCGAGCTTCCCGAGGGAGCGACCGCGCGTCGCCGTCTCGACGGCGACCGGGACGAGCACGAGGGAGGTGACGAGAGCGGCGAGGCCGACGGCCGCCGCGGCGGACGGGTCGAGGCCGTCCCCTCCGGCGAGGACGGAGACCAGGTAGAACAGCGCGAGGGCCAGGAGGATCTCGGCGACGAGATCGATGACCGCCCCGCAGGCCCGGAGGACGAAGGAGGTCACGGGGACCTCGAGGGCGATCGCCTCGCCCGTGATCAGACCGTCGTCCTCGCCCCCGTCCAGCCGATCGATGCCCATGGCTATCATCTAAACAGATGGACATCGACGCTCTCTCGGCCGCGCGCGACGCGCAGTGGCGCCGCCTGGACGAGCTCTCGCGCAAGCGCCGGCTCACCGGCGACGAGGCGGACGAGCTCGTCGAGCGCTACCAGTCCGCCTCCGCCGATCTGGCCGCGATCGCCTCGACGGCGGGATCGACCGCCGTCGGCGCCCGGCTCGCCGTCTCGCTGTCGCGGGCGCGCGGTCGGCTCACCGGCACGGGGGAGGAGCCGCTCGCGGCGATCGCGCGGTTCGCCGTCGTGACGCTCCCCGCAGCGCTGCACCGCCTCCGCTGGCTCACGCTCGCCGTCGCCCTGGCCACCGCGCTCGTCGCGACGCTCTTCGCGGTGTGGATCCTGGGCGACGCCCGCCTGCTCGCCTCGCTCGGCGACGACGAGCAGCTGCGGCGCTTCGCCCAGGAGGACTTCGTCGACTACTACTCCGAGAACCCGGCGGCGTCCTTCGCCGGCCAGGTCTGGACCAACAACGCCTGGATCGCGGCGCAGTGCGTCGCCTTCGGCATCGTCGGCGTCTACGTGCCGTACATCCTGCTGCAGAACGCGCAGAACCTCGGCACCTCGATCGCCGTGATGTTCCACTACGGCGAGGGCGACACGTTCTTCCTCTACATCGCCCCGCACGGCCAGCTGGAGCTGACGGCCGTGTTCGTGGCCGCTGCGGCGGGGCTGCGGATCTTCTGGGCCTGGATCGCGCCGGGAGCGCGCACCCGGGGCCAGGCGCTCGCGGAGGACGCGCGGAGCCTGTTCACCGTGGCGATCGGGCTCGTGTTCGTGCTGTTCGTCGCCGGGATCATCGAGGGCTTCGTCACGCCGGCGCCCTGGCCCTGGTTCGTGAAGATCGGCATCGGGTCGGCGGCGCTGCTCGCATTCCTCGCCTACATGATCGTGCTCGGCGGCCGGGCCGCCCGGGCCGGGGAGACCGGCGACCTCGACCGGTTCGCGCGGGGCTCCCGCAGCATCGCCGACGCCTGATCAGAGCCGGCCGGCCGCCTTGAGGGCGATGTAGCGGTCGGCGAGGGCCGGCGGCAGCTTCTCGGGGGTCCCGAGGACGACGTCGCCGCCGAGCCGGCGCACGGCCGCCGCCAGCCGGTCCGCGTCGCCGAGCGAGCGCTCCGCGGCGGCCGCGGTGTAGACGGCGGCGCGATCGCTGCGGTCGGCGGCCATCTCGACGAGCTCGGGATCCAGGGCGCACGCCACGACGACCGTGTGCGTGCGGGTGAGCTGGGGGAGCACCGCCAGGAGCCCCTCTGCGGCGCCGACCGAGTCGAGGGCCGTGAGCAGGACGACCAGGGAGCGCTGCGGGACGAGGGCGCGCACCTGCGCGGGCACGGCCGACCAGTCGGTCTCGACGAGCTGCGGCTGCACCGGGGCCAGGGCGTCGACGACCCGGCCGAGGACCTCGCTCCCGGAGGCGCTGTGGACGCGGGCGCGCCGGGCGCGGTCGAAGGCGAGCACGTCGATCCGGTCGCCCGCGCTCGCGGCGAGCGCCGAGAGCAGCAGGGCCGCCTCGATCGCCGTGTCCAGGCGGGGCTCGTCGGCGATGCGGGCGGCGGAGGTGCGGCCGGTGTCGAGGACGACGACCACGCGTCGGTCCCGCTCCGGGCGCCAGGTGCGCACGACGGGCTCCCGGCGCCTCGCCGTCGCCCGCCAGTCGAGCGAGCGCACGTCGTCGCCGCGGACGTACTCCCGGAGGCTGTCGAACTCGGTGCCCTGACCTCGGATCATGACGCTCGTGCGGCCCTCCAGCTCGCGCAGACGGGCGAGCCGGGAGGGCAGATGCCGGCGGGAGCGGAACGGCGGGAGCACCCGCACGGTCGCGGGCGCCGACCGCGTCGCCTGCCGTCCGGCGAGCCCCAGGGGCCCGTCCGACCGGATCGTCACGTGGAGGGCGTGCCGCTCGCCGCGTCGGCGCGGCTCCAGCACCGTCCTGACCGCTCTGCGCTCTCCGGATGCGAGGTCCAGCGGCGAGCGGGTGCGCACCGCCCCCGCCGACGGCTCCCACGCGTCGCGGACGACTCCGCGGAGGCGGCGGCGCCCGGTGCTGGTGATCAGCAGCTCCGCCTCCGCGCGCTCGCCGAGACGGACGCGATCGGGCACGACGCGCTCGAGGCGGACGGCGCGCGGCGAACCGGCGACCGCCAGGTCGACGCCGACGAGGACGGCCCAGACGAGCAGCCAGAGCGCGAGCACGGCGAAGGCGACCGGCGCCCGCCCGCCGAGCAGGACGACGGGGACGAGGCCGACGAGGAGGACGAGGACGGAGCGTCCGGAGAGGTGCACGGGTCAGACCGGGACGCGGACCTGCTGCAGGACGCCGCCGAGGACGGCCTCCGTCCGGACGCCCTCGAGCTCCGCCTCGGGCTGGAGCTGGAGTCGATGGCGGAGGACGGGCAGGACCATCGCCTGGACGTGGTCAGGAGTGATCGAGCCGTAGCCGTTCAGCCAGGCCCACGCCCGCGAGGCGGCCAGCAGGGCCGTCGCGCCGCGGGGACTCGCGCCGAGCTTCACGCTCGGGCTCTCGCGGGTGGCGCGGGCGATGTCGACGATGTAGCCGAGGACGTCGGCTCCGGCTCCGACGCGGCGGACGGAGTCCTGAGCGGCGCGGAGCCGGCCCGCGTCGAGGACCGGGTGCACCCCGGCGGCCCGGAGGTCGCGCGGGTCGAAGCCGGCGGCGTGGCGCGACAGCACCTCGACCTCGACGTCGCGCGGCGGGATCTCGAGCACGAGCTTGAGGAGGAAGCGGTCCAGCTGCGCCTCCGGCAGCGCGTAGGTGCCCTCGTACTCCACCGGGTTCTGCGTGGCGGCCACGAGGAACGGATCCGGGAGGGCGAGGGTGCGCCCGTCGACGCTGACCTGCCGCTCCTCCATCGCCTCGAGCAGCGCGGCCTGGGTCTTGGGCGGGGTGCGGTTGATCTCGTCCGCGAGCAGCAGGTTCGTGAAGACCGGTCCCTCCCGGAACGAGAAGCCCGAGGTGGACGCGTCGTAGACGAGCGAGCCGGTGATGTCGCCGGGCATGAGGTCCGGGGTGAACTGCACGCGGCGGGTGTCGAGCCCGAGCGAGAGCGACAGGGCGCGCACGAGGAGCGTCTTGGCGACTCCGGGGACGCCCTCGAGCAGGACGTGCCCGCCGGCGAGGAGGGCGATGAGGAGGCCGGAGACCGCGCCGTCCTGTCCGACGACGGCTCGGCCGACCTCGGTGCGGACCCGGTCGAGCTCTGCGCGCAGCCCGTCCTCGGCGATCGGGGGGAGGGGGGAGTCGGTCATCGGAGGGGGCCTTCC
>NZ_JAMRYM010000142.1:0-6263 GCF_023743255.1 Rathayibacter rubneri
CGACGCGCCCGCCGGGCCCGAGGCGCCCGTCGCCGACACCACCGCGCCTGCGGTCGCGATCACCTCGCCCGAGTCCGGCGCCCTGATCAGCGGCACGACGACCGCCACCGTCACCGCCACCGACGACACCGAGGTGACCGCCGTGACGTTCTACGTCGGCAGCCTGAAGGTCGGCGACGCCGTCCAGACCGACGACACCACCTGGTCGTGGAGGACGAGGACCGCCGGCATCCAGGGGACCTACCCGCTGACCGCCCGGGCGACCGACGCCGCGGGGAACGTCTCGGCGAGCGATCCCGTGACCGTGACCGTGAACCAGCGTCCCGGTTCCCCGAAGAACTGACCGACGGAGGGTCGCCGTAGCGTCGCACGGTCCCGCGCTGCGAACGCAGACGCGGCAGTGCCGTCGACCGGCGGAGGGGGACGGCCTGCCGGTCGGCGGGTCGAGCAGTGACGACCCGGCGAGCACGCCGGAGGCACCGGCGTCACCGCCCGTCCACCCGCCGCCCCTCCGCCCACACGGCGCGGACCTCGGACGCCGCGTCCAGCAGCACGATGTCCGCGCGGAACCCCGGTGCGAGCGCCCCGAGGTCGGCGCGGCCCAGCACCCGCGCGGGCGTCGCGGTCAGCGCCGAGACGAGGACCCGCTCGTCCAGGCCTGCGGCGAGGCCGATCCGGAGCGCCCGGTCCTGCGTCAGGGTGGAGCCGGCGAGGGTGCGGGAGCCGCTGAGGACCGCCCGTCCCCCTGAGACGTCGACGTCCAGCGCGCCGAGGCGGTACGCCCCGTCGGCCGAACCGGCCGCCGCCATCGCGTCGGTGACGAGCGCGATCCGGCCGGGTGCCCCGCGGAAGGCCAGGGCGGCGACACGCGGATCGACGTGCTCGCCGTCGAGGACGATCTCCAGGGTCACCCGCTCGTCCTCGAAGGCGGCGACCACGGGACCCGGATCGCGGTGGTGGATACCGGGCATCGCGTTGAAGGCGTGCGTCAGCAGCGTCGCCCCGCGATCGAACGCGGCCCGCGCCCCCTCGGCGCCGGTCGCCGTGTGGCCGACGGCCACCACGACTCCGGCCGCGGTGAAGCGCTCGATCGCCGCAAGGGCACCCGGGAGCTCGGGAGCGAGAGTGATCTGACGGAGCCTGCCGTCCGCCGCGTCGAGCAGGCGCGAGATCGACTCGTCGTCGGGCGCGGTGAGGGCGGACGGGTCGTGGGCGCCGTAGCGCGACGGCGCGAGGAACGGGCCCTCGAGGTGCGCGCCGAGCACGAGCGGATCCACGGCGGCGAGGGCGGCGACCGTCGCGAGAGACTCCTCGAGCACCCCGATCGGCCGCGAGACGAGGCTCACCAGCGAGCGGGTCGTGCCCCTCGAGCGGTGCAGACGCAGCGCGGCGCGGATCGCGTCGGCTCCGTCCTCGAAGGACTCGCCCGCTCCCCCGTGCACGTGGAGGTCGAGGAACCCCGGGGTCGCCGTGAGGCCGCGCGCATCGACGACGGCCAGGTCGGGCCGCCGCGGCCACTGACCGCCGCGGCCCGCCGCCGCGATGACGCCGTCCTCGACGAGCAGCCACGCATCCGGGACGACGCCGGACGCGTCGACCGTCCGCGCACTGTGCAGGACGAAGGAGTCGGCCCTGCTCACGACGACGACCTGGGCATGTCCACCGATCCCGAGGCGGAGATCGACGCGCTGCATCGCTGCCGGCCGATCACTCGGATCATCACCGCCCACGAGGTCGCGGGAACGCTGCTCGTCCTCACCGGCCGCACGCCTCCTCCGTCATCGACACGACACTGTCCGTCGAGGGCGGGAGTCAGGCCGCGACGCGCCGCGCCACGGTGATCCGCACCGCCACCGTCACCACGAGCACCACGCCGGCCGCGACCAGCGCCGCGATCCCCGCCGGCACCGACACCAGCTCGCCGCCGAAGCGCCCCACGGCGACCCACACGAGCCCCCAGCAGAGCGAGAGCATCGGGGCGAGGCGACCGCGGCCGGCCACGGCGAGCGCCACTCCGATCAGCGCGGCGACGGCCAGCACGACGACCGCCCACGCCGAGGCGCCGGGACCGTCGGCGCTGCCGACCCCTGCGCCCACGAGCGCCGCCGTGACGTTGGCGACGGTCGCCACGCAGACCCAGCCGAGGTAGAGGCCGAACGTGCCGTCGGTGACGACCGCGTCCACGACCCCCGCCGTGCGCGTCGTGCGCAGCAGCACGAAGATCCGGGCGAGGACCGCGAGCAGCAGGGCGATCACCACGACGCTCAGCGCGAGCAGTCCGGCCTGCACGACCAGGATCCACGCGGCGTTCAGCAGCAGGCTCGCGGCGGCCCAGTAGCCGAGCCGGCGATGGCGGGTCCGCGCGGCCTGGGAGGGGAGGAACTGCCAGATCGCGTAGGCGATCAGTCCCGTGTAGATCACGCTCCAGATCGCGAAGGCGGGGCCGTCCGGAGCGACGGGCGTCGAGGAGGCGCTCAGAGCGCCGCCCGCGGCGTCGGCGATCTGGGTCCCGCCGGCAGCACCGGAGCCGAGGAACGAGCCGACGAGAGCGAGCACGGCGCTCACGGCGACGGTCGACTGCCGGATCCGGTCGGCGCGGGTGGGGGCTTCTGCGGCGGTCATGTCGCTCCTCGATCGATCAGCTGGCTGACTAATCAGCGTAGCGGGCTCCTCCCGGTGCGCGACGCGGCTCCCGGGAAGGTTCCAGGCCGCTCAGCCCTCCGCCAGCACCCACGGGAACGCGGTCGAGGTCGAGCGGGCCCCCTGGCGCGCCTTCGACCGGTTCGCCTCGCCGAGATCGCCCAGGAGGCTCTCCGACTCGCGGACCAGGGCCGCGAACGCCGCGGTGTCGAGCCACTCCGGCCGCATCGCGAACAGGAGGTCCTCGGTCGCGGTGTTCCCGCTCGCACCCGGAGCGAAGGGGCAGCCGCCGAGGCCGCCCAGCGCCCCGTCGACGACCGACGCCCCGGCCTGCACCGCCGTCAGCGCGTTGACGACCCCCGAGCCCCAGGTGTCGTGCCCGTGGAACACGATCTCGCGCTGGGGCGTCTCGGCGACGACCCGCGAGACCAGCGACGCGACCTGACCGGGGTGCGCCTGCCCGAGCGTGTCGCAGATGACGATGTCCTCGGCGCCCTCGGCCCGGGCGTCGTTCGCGATCGCGAGCACCCGATCCTCCGGCACCATGCCCTCGAACGGGCAGGTGAAGGACGTGGCGATGCAGAGCTGGATGCGCCCGCCGACCCCGTGGGCGAGCGCGACGGCGTCCGGCATGGCGTCCAGGCTCGCCTCGGTGGGGCGGCCGATGTTCGCCCGGTTGTGCGAGTCCGAGGCCGAGAAGCAGTACTGGAAGTTGCGAGCCCCGGCCGCCGCGGCCTTCTCGATGTGCCGCGGAGTCGCGACCCAGACCCAGCTCCGCTCGAGCTCCTCGGGGGTCAGCGCCTCGATCACCTCGAGCGTGTTCGCCATCGGAGGCACCACGTCGCCGCGCGCCATCGAGCCGATCTCGAGCTCGGGCACCCCCGCGGCGAAGAGCGAGCGGGCGAGCCGCACCTTGCGCTCGGTCGAGAGCATCCGTCCCGTGAGCTGCAGTCCGTCGCGGAGGGTCACGTCGCGCAGGCGGGCGGTCATCGCTCGTCGCCCGTGGTGGACGTGGTGGGGGTTCCGCCCTGCAGCATGGCCAGGACCTCCTCGGTGTCGTGCCCCAGCGCGGGGGCGAGTGTGCGGAGAGGGAGCGACCGGCCGCCGAGCACCGGGACGACGCCGGGGAACCCGACGCCCTCGATCACGCCCGAGCCGGTCTCGACGTCGAACTTCTGGATCATGTCGCGCGCGGCGTACTGCTCGCTGGAGCTGATGTCGGCCGCCGTGTAGATCGGGCCGGAGGGGACGCCGCTCTCGTCGAGGATCGCGAGGGCCTCGGCGGACGTCCGCGTCGCGGTCCATGCGCCGATCGCGGCGTCGAGCTCGTCGCGGCGCTGCCAGCGCAGGTCGTTGGTCGCCAGGCCCTCGTCGGCGGCCAGGTCCTCGCGGCCGATGATCTCCATGAAGCGCTGGAAGATGGCGTCGCCGTTGCCCGCGATGACGATGCTCGACCCGTCGGAGCACGTGTAGGCGTTGGTCGGCGCGATGCCCTCCATCCGCCCGCCGACGCGCTCGCGGACGATGCCGTGCGCCTGGTAGTCGGGGATCAGCGACTCCATCATCGAGAACATCGCCTCGTTGAGCGCCACATCGATCACGCGCTCCTCGAGCGGAGCGGGCTCCAGACCCGCCGCCCGCCGCGTCTCGCGCTGGAACAGCGCCATCATCACGCCGTAACCCGCGTAGAGCCCCGCGATGGAGTCGCCGATCGAGACGCCGACGCGCACCGGCGGACGGTCCGGATCGCCCACGAGCTCGCGGAAGCCGCCCATCGCCTCGGCGACCGCCGCGAACCCGGGGCGCTCGGAGAGGGGCCCGGTCTGCCCGAAGGCCGAGATCCGCCCGATCACGATCTCGGGGTTCGCCTCGTTCAGCACGTCCGGCCCGATCCCCCACTTCTCGATCGTGCCGGGTCGGAAGTTCTCGAGCACGACGTCGCACTCGGCGGCGAGGCGGCGCACCGCGTCCCGCCCCTCCTCGGTGCGGAGGTCGAGCGTGATCGACTTCTTGTTGCGGTTGATGGCGTGGAAGAGCATCGACGTCGTCGACCCGGGGTGCAGGCGCCACTTGCGCAGCTCGTCGCCGGTGCCGGGCCTCTCGACCTTGATCACCTCGGCCCCGAAGTCGGCCAGCAGGCGGCCCGCAGTGGGGGCGGCGATGAAGTTGCCGAGCTCGAGCACGCGGAGCCCGTCGAGCGGGGCGATGCGGGGTGCGGGGGTCATGATCCGCCTTCGGTCGGGTCGGGCGAGGACGAGCGCGCTGCCCGCTGCGGAGCGGACGTCGATCGCGCACCACTCGAGTGTGCCCTGTTCCGATCGCTCGAGGGAGGCGGGAGTCCACCCCCTCCTGGCTGTCGGAGGCCGGACGTACACTGACGGGACACCATGCGCAGACACAGCTCGCCCCCGCGTCCCGAGTGGCGCGCCCGCCTCGACGAGGTCGGATTCAGCTTCTACGACCTGCCCTCGGAGGGCGGCCGCCCCTACTGGAACGAGCTCGCCGCCTACAGCTTCGCCCCCGCCGAGATCGACCTGCTCGAGGGCGTGACCAAGGAGCTGTTCGACCTCTGCATGGAGGCGTGCGAGAAGATCGTGCGCACCGGCCGCTTCGCCGAGTTCGGCATCCCCGAGCGCTTCCACGAGCTCGTCCGCACCTCCTGGGACGAGGACGACCCCACCGTCTACGGTCGCTTCGACCTCGCCTACGACGGCCGTGGCGCGGTGAAGCTGCTCGAGTTCAACGCCGACACCCCGACCTCGCTCGTCGAGACGGCCGCCGCGCAGTGGCAGTGGCTGATCGACGTGCACGGGCCCGACGCCGACCAGTTCAACAGCCTCCACGAGCAGCTCGTCGAGCAGTGGCGCCACCTCCGGCTCGAGCGCTGGACGCTGGACGAGGGCGCCCGGCTGCACCTCGCGTCGCTGCGCGACTCCGGCGACGGCGAGCTGATCGTCGAGGATGCGGACACCGTCGCCTACATGGCCGAGACGGCGGCCCAGGCGGGCTTCGACCCCAAGCTGATCTTCGTCGAGGACATCCGCTACGAGCTCGACGGCACCGGCTTCGTCGACGCCGACGGCGAGCCGATCCGGCGCATCTTCAAGCTCTACCCGTGGGAGTGGATGCTCGGCGAGCAGTTCGGCGGGCTCCTGCTCGACCGGCGCGAGCGCACCCGCTGGGTCGAGCCCGCGTGGAAGCTCCTGCTCAGCAACAAGCAGCTCCTCGTGGTGCTCTGGGAGATGTTCCGCGGGCACCCCAACCTGCTCCCCGCCTCCGTCGAGCCGCTCGTCGGCACCGCGCAGGTCCGCAAGCCGCGACTCGGCCGCGAGGGGGCGAACGTCACCGTCCTCGACGCCGACGGCGCGGTCGTCGCCGAGAACGACGGCGCCTACGGCGAGGAGGGCTTCATCCACCAGGCCCGTGCCGAGCTCGCCCGCATCGACGGGAAGACGGTCGTGATCGGCAGCTGGATCGTCGGAGAGACCCCGGCCGGCATCGACGTCCGCGAGACCAGCGGACCCATCACGGGCGACCTCGCCGAGTTCGTGCCGCACTACATCGAGGGCGGGCGGACGGAGCCCGTCTTCGGCAGCCCCCGCGAGCAGGCCCGCCCTCGATGT
>NZ_JAMRYM010000143.1:0-6122 GCF_023743255.1 Rathayibacter rubneri
GACGACGGGAGGAGATCATCCTCCCACGCCGTGCCGACGGAGGGGCCCCGCGGGCGGAACCCGGCGGACGGGGTCGCCGAGCCCGCGTCCCGGCGGGGATAATCGACAGCGATGCGTGAAGACGACGATGTCGACCTGGTGATCGACGCCTGGGCCGAGGCCCTGCCCGACCTCGACTTCGCGCCCCTCGACGTCGTCTCGCGGCTGCGGCGCCTCAGCCCGCGCGTGCAGGAGTTCCGTCGGCAGGCCTTCGCGGTGAGCGATCTGGCCCCGTGGGAGTTCGAGCTGCTCTCGATGCTCCGTCAGAACGGCGCGTCCGGGCTCACCCCCTCGGCGCTCGCCGCGCGCCTCGGCATCTCGAGCGGCAACCTCGCCAACCGGCTCGACCGGCTCGCCGCCCGCGGGCTCGTCCTCCGCGAGCAGAACGCCGCCGACTCCCGGAGCAAGATCGTCTCGCTCACTCCGCGGGGCACGAAGCGGGTCGACGAGGCGATGCGCCACCTCGTGCACGCCGAGGGCGAGGTGCTCGCCGACCTCGACGCCAAGCAGATGGCCGTCCTCATCCAGTGCCTGCGCACCATCAGCGAGACGCTCGACCGGCTCGAGTGACGCGGCCCCGGTTCCCGTCGGCCTCCGGCGAGCGGTGATACTCGACGGATGCGGATTCTGGTGGTCGACGACGAGGTCCGGTTCGCCGACGGTGTCCGTCGCGGGCTCGAGGCCGAGGGCTTCTCGGTCGATGTGGCGCACACCGGCGTGGACGGTCTCTGGCGGGCACGCGAGACGGACTACGACGCGATCGTCCTCGATCTCATGATGCCGGGCATGAGCGGATCCGCCCTCTGCCGCACCCTCCGCGACGAGGGCGACTGGACTCCGGTGCTCCTGCTGACGGCGAAGGACGGGGACGGGGACCAGATCGCCGGTCTGGACGCGGGTGCGGACGACTACGTCGTGAAGCCGTTGGACCACTCCGTCCTGGTCGCCCGGCTGCGGGCGCTGGTGCGGCGCGGCCGTCCGGAGCGCCCGGTGGCGCACCGGCTCGGCGACCTCGTGATCGATCCCAGCACGCGGGAGGTTCACCGCGGCGACGTCGCGATCCGCCTGACCTCGAGGGAGTTCGCAGTCCTCGACTTCCTCGCGCGCCGCAGCGACCAGGTCGTCTCCAAGCCCGCGATCCTCGAGGGTGTGTGGGACGACGCGTTCGACGGCGACATCAGCATCGTGGAGGTCTACGTCGCGCGGCTCCGGGCCAAGATCGACCGGCCCTTCGGCACGGACTCGATCACGACGCTCCGCGGAGCCGGATACCGGCTGCAGGGCCCCGGGGCGTCCGATGGCTGAGCGACGTGCCGCATGGAGCATCCGCGTGCGGCTCACCGCGCTCGTCACCGCGGCGATCCTCGCGGTCCTCGTCGTCGGCGCGGTGGCGTTCACGGTCCTTCTGGCGCGCTCGCTGGTGGACGCGGAGGCCTTCACCGCCGGCCAGCAGGCACGGCAGATCGCGGGCGACACCGAGAACGCCGGCCGGCTGCCGCTCTTCACCGCTGACGAGGTGGTCATCCAGCTGCAGCGGGAGGGCGAGGTCGTCGCCGTCGCCGACCCCGACCTCGTGGTTCCGGTACCGCTCCCGGTACGCGAGGAGCCGACCGTCGTCACGATCACCGGCACCCGGTTCGTGGTGGCGTCGGCCGATCTGCAGCTCGGCGGGGACCCGCGCGAGACCGTCGTCGTCGCGCGGACCCTGGCGGGCGCGGAGGACGCCGTCGACTCCGCCGCCCGGCTGCTGGCCGTCGCCGTGCCCGTCGTGACGCTCGTCGTGGGAGCGGCGGTGCGCTTCGTCGTGGGCCGCTCGCTCCGGCCGGTCGAGCGGATCCGGTCGGACGTCGAGGCGATCGAGGCGGCCGACCTCGAGCGTCGAGTGCAGGAGCCGAGCGGTCGGGACGAGATCTCCCGCCTCGCGCACACCATGAACGGCCTCCTCGCCCGGCTCGAGCACTCGCAGGCGGCGCAGCGCGCGTTCGTCTCGAACGCGTCGCACGAGCTGCGCTCCCCCGTCGCCGCGATCCGGCAGCACGCGCAGGTCGCCCTGCGGCACCCGGAGTCGATGGGCCTTTCGGAGCTCGCTCGGGTCGTCGACGACGAAGCCGAGCGGATGCAGTCGCTCGTGTCGGGGCTGCTCCTCCTGGCGCGGGTCGACGAGCGCACCCCCCGGACGCTCGACGACGTGGACCTCGACGACCTCGTTCTGATCGAGGCGCAGCGCCTCCGCGCCCTGGGGACCACGGTCGGCAGCGCGGAGATCGGGCCGGCCCAGGTGCGGGGAGACGTGGTCCTCCTGCGCAGCGCCGTGAGGAACGCCGCCGACAACGCCCGCCGCCACGCTCGCGCCGTCGTGGTCTTCAGCGTGCTGAGGGAGGGGGACGAGGCGGTCGTCCGCGTCGACGACGACGGTCCGGGAGTGACGGAGGCCGACCGCGAGCGGGTGTTCCGCCGCTTCGAGCGCGGCGACGACGCCCGAACGCGCGACACCGGAGGCTCGGGTCTCGGTCTCGCGATCGTCGCGGAGGCGGCGCAGGTGTCCGGAGGGACGGCCCGGCTCCTCGAGTCGCCGCAGGGTGGCGCGCGCCTCGAGATCCGGATCCCCGCGCAGGGCGTGTAAGGCTGGCGAAAGGGTCCGCCGGTCACCCTGGTCGGGTGGAGATCCCCGCCTACCTCAGAGTCCTCTGGCGCTACCGCCTCGCGGTGGTCGCCTCCGCCCTGCTCGCCGCCCTCGTCGCGACGGCCGTGCACTTCACGGTGCGGCACGGCGCCCTCGAGATCCGCGCCGAGCGCGAGTACAGCGCCGCCACGACCGTGCTGCTCGGGGGCGGGCCACGCAGCCCGTTCCTGTCCGAGTCGCCTGCGCTGGAGCGCGTCCCCGGTCTGAGCGCGGCTCAGGAGGAGGACCTCAGCAGCACGGCGGTGATCTACGCGTACCTGGTCAGCGGCGAGAGCGTCCGCTCCGGGGTCGTGGCGCGTCAGGGGCCGCTCGGCGAGCGCGAGGGCGTCGACGGAGTCAGGCGGACGACCCAGCCGTTCGGCTCCGAGCGCAACCCGGGCCGCGCGTCCCTGCCGATCCTCTCGATCATCGGCACCTCGCCCGATCCGGTCCGCGCCGTCGAGCTCTCCCGAGCAGCGACGTCCGTGTTCCTCGAGCAGGCCCTCGCCCGACAGGACGCCGACGGGATACCGGAGGAGCGGCGCGTGACCTTCACCGTGACCGACGAGGGCGCTGCCGAGCCGGGCCCGCTCGGCACCGTCGCCCTCCCCATCGCGGCCACAGGAGTCGCGGTATTCCTGCTCGGGGTCCTGGCGATCCTCGCGGTGCACGGGCTCCGGCTGCGCCGACCGGTCGCGTCTCCCGCTCCCCCCGGGAGCACCGCGGCCGTGGACGGTCCGTCGATCGAGCCGCGGAGCGAGCGGATGCCGGCTCGGTGACGCGTCGCTACTCCCGCCCGAACGCGAGGTCAAGCCCGTGGGGCGCGGGTCCCGTCCGACGTAGCGTGACGTGAGCGCGATGAGGTGAGAACCGACGCGCTACGACACGCGAAAGCGGAGAGCACCATGACACAGACACCCATCATCCAACCCGCGCGATGGAGCCGGAACGGTATCCGGATCGTCGTCGTCCCCGGGGCGGAGCTGCCCCAGTTCCGACTCGAGACCGACCGCCGACTCCTCGGCGACCCCTTCATCCCGACCGGCCCCTTCTCGAGCGTGGAAGAGGCGGAGCGCGCCGCCGAGATCGTCGCGTCGGCCCTGAACGCCAAGATCCCGGCCTGAGCGGAGGCGTGCGACGCCGAGCCGCGGGAGCCGCGAGGCGTCGCTCCCGGTCGCGAGCGACGGAGAGGACCCCGTGCGCACGCTGCTGCTGACCGGTGAGGGCCGGTACAGCGATCCCTGGCACCCGTTCGCCGAGACGAGCGCCGCCGTGGCCGGACTGCTGTCCGACCGCGGGCACCGGGTCGAGGTCCGGGGCGACGTCGATGACGCGCTGTCCGAGCTCGCGGACCTGCCCGACCTCGTCGTCGTGAACGTCGGCCTCCCCCGGGACGGAGGTGCGTCCCCGGCCCCGGCGGCGCGGGTCGGCCTCGCGCGGCTCCTGGGCTCGGCCGTGCCTCTGCTCGGGCTCCACGTCTCGTCCACGAGCTTCGTGGACGCCGACGAGTGGCCGCGGCTGCTCGGCGGACGCTGGGTGAGCGACGTGTCGATGCACCCCGACTTCGGTCCGGCGCGCGTCCGCGTCACCGGCGCGGGGCACCCGATCACCGCGGGGGCCTCCGACTTCGAGCTCGAGGACGAGCGCTACTCCTGGCTCGACGTGTCCCCGTCGGCCGAGGTCCTGGCGGTCCACGAGCACGAGGGGATCGACCACCCCCTGATCTGGGCGCTCGAGCGCCCGAGCGGCGGCCGCACCGTCTACGACGCCCTCGGCCACACGGCCGCCTCGTACGACTCCCCCGCGCACCGGGCCCTGCTCGCCGGCGCGCTCGACTGGCTCGGCGTCTAGACCAGCGCGGCGTCTAGACCAGCTCGGCGAGCGACCCGGTCGGCAGGGCGATCCAGCCCTCCGCGCGCGCGGCCTCGCGGTGCTCCTCCGGGATCGGCAGCGTCGCGCCGAGCGCGTGGGCGCGGGCGTTCAGCGCCGCGATCACCGCGTCGAGCGCGTCGTTCGAGCGCGCCATCAGCGCGAACGCCTCCGCGGGGCCCTCGAGCCACGGAGCGGCGCGGCGCAGGGCGTCGACCGCCGGCGGCACCGCCTCGGGCCGGGTCTTGTAGCCCGCGGTGTCGATCCGCCAGTGCCGGAGCGCCGCCGACGGATACACCTCCACCAGGCGACCGGCACCGGACCGGTCCACGACCTCGCCCTCCGCCTCGAACGCCTCGAGCAGCTCGGCGCAGCGCATCGCCGTCATGCCGAGCCGATCGGTCGAGACGCTGAGCGGCCAGCGTCCGGTCGCCTCGCGGGCTGCGCGGTCGGTCTCCCGGTAGGCCAGCCGCCGACGCCAGTCGCGCCCGGCGAGGGTGCGCGGGGCGACCTCCCGTCGCGTGTGGGCGTGCACGAACGCGGCGAACTCCAGCGGCCAGCCGAACGCGCAGTCGATGCCGACCGTCGTCGCGCCGCGCGACAGGGCCACGATGCCGGTGTCGGAGGAGTCGAGGGCGACCTCGCGGATCCTCGCCCGCCCCTCGCTCCACTCCACGGCGGCCCGAGCCGTCCGGGCCGGCTCCGCGGCGAGGTCGACACCGATCGTGAGCACCTGGTCAGGCTAGCGCCGCGGGCCCACCGCTACTCTCGGCAGAGCAGTGACGCCGTCACGCGAAGGAGCGCAATGAGAACCCCCGTCGCCCTCGTCCGGATCGTCGTCGCCCTGACCGTGCTCGCGGCCGTCGTGGCCACGGCCCTCGACACCGCCTCGCGCACCCCGCTCGTCCCCGGGAACTTCTTCGGCTTCTTCACGATCCAGGGCAACATCCTGCTCGCGGTGATCCTGCTCGTCACCGGGGGCCTCTCGCTCGCCCGACGTCCGCAGAGCCCGGGGCTCGTCCTCGCGCGCGGTGCCGCGACCGGCTACATCGCGATCGTCGGAGTCGTCTACAACCTCCTGCTCGCGGGTCTCGCGGGCGGAGTCACGCTGCCGTGGGCGAACACGGTGATGCACGTGCTGTTCCCCCTCTACGGCGTGCTGGACTGGCTGCTCGTGGGCGATCGCCCTCCTCTGCCGTGGCGGCGCCTCTGGGTCGTCGTGCTGTACCCGATCGTCTGGCTGGTCGTCGTGCTGGTGCGCGGCGCGACCGACGGCTGGGTGCCCTACCCCTTCCTCGACCCCGCGAACGGCTACGGCTCGGTGGCCGCCTACGTCGCGGCGATCGCCGTCGCGTTCGTGCTGGCCGGGGCGCTCTCCTGGGCGGTCAGCCGGCTCCGGATCCTCCGTCCGGCCTCCTGAGGAACGGCAACCGCATTCCGGCCGTTCTGGGGTCAGAGCTGCAGGAACGCTCGACGCCCCCGGGACCTAGCGTCGACCTCGGCGGCCCCCGTCGCCGATGACCGAGAGCGATCCCCCATGCCGAGTCACATC
>NZ_JAMRYM010000144.1:0-6082 GCF_023743255.1 Rathayibacter rubneri
CGCGACCGCCGAGGCGACTCCCGGCACGGCCGCACCGGCTCCCACGGCCGGTCCCTCCGGTGATCGCGATCGGCTGATCGGCCTGCAGCGCGCTCGCCAGGACGTCGCCCGCGGTGCGGTCGGGAACCACTCCGCCGTACGCCTCCGCGGTCGGGTACTGGGCGAAGACGATGTCCGCCAGGTCGACGTCGCTGAGCGCGAGGCCCATCTGCACCATGGTGTTGACGTTGTTGAACTCGGTCGAAAGGGTCATGTTGCCCAGTGCCGCCTTGGCGAGCCCGTAGAGGGCGACGGGGTTCAGGAGGGTGTCGGCGCTCTTGATCTCGCGCATGAGCGACGAGAGGAACACCTGCTGGTTGCTGATGCGGGTGAGGTCGCTGCCGTCGCCGATGCCGTGGCGGCTGCGCAGGAACTGCAGCGCCGCCATGCCCTCCAGCGAGTGCGTGCCGGGCTCGAGGTAGGTGTTCGTGTACGGGTCGGCGATCTCGGTGGCGACGCAGACGTCGACTCCGCCGACGGCGTTCGACATCTCGATGACGCCGTTGAACTGGACCACCGCGCCGTAGTCGACGCTGATGCCCAGGAGGTCCTCGACGACGCCGGCGACGCAGCCCAGGCTGACCTCCTTGCCCATCGCCTCGTTGATCTTGGTGTCGGAGCGCTCGGCGATCGTCTCGCCGGTGGCCGCGTTGACGCACGACGGGATGTCGACGTACATGTCCCGCGGGAAGGAGACGACGGTCGCGTTGCTGTGGTCGGCCGAGACGTGCAGGAGCATGTTCACGTCGTTCAGGACGCTCGTCTCCTGGTCGGGATCGCCGTAGGCGTCGCCCTGGCCCTGGCGGGAGTCGCTGCCGACGACGAGGACGTTGAAACCGCCCTCCAGCGCACCGATCTCGGGGGCCGAGGCGGCCGCTCCGACGCCGGATCCCGCGGCGACCGGGTGCAGGTCGACGGAGGGCTGGGCGGACTGCACGAGGAGGGTCGCGGCGATCGCGACGATCGAGACGGTGGCGGCGACACCGACTCCGGAGACCGCTGCCGCAGCCTTCACGAGGGTGCGCGGGAGGCTGTGCCGCTTCTGCCGACCGTGCCGCACGAAGGGGCGCGGGGACCGCGCCGACTCGTCCGCGGCGGACCGGTCCGTCGAAGGGCGCGTCCTGAGCATCCGTCTCCCGTTCGTGTGCGTGCGTGCTGCCTGGTTCCTGCGCGCAGCGGCCGGGAGGGGGTCACCGGCGAGCGCGCGTCGGGACATAGTACCCGGGGACCTGCGGAACGGCCGGGGAATCCGTCGCCGATCGGATCCTGACTGCTGACCCACTGTCGACGGAGGGCGGATCGCTCCCCTCACACGCGGTGCCGCGGGCATCCGGGATCGTCGACCGGAGCGGAGGGCTAGGGATTCGAACCCTAGAGACATTTCTGCCCACCAGTTTTCAAGACTGGCTCCATCGGCCGCTCGGACAGCCCTCCCCGCCGCGTCCCAGGGGGTCGCGACAGTCGATGGTAACCGACGGGCGTCCGCCGGGCGGGGAACCCGTGTGCAACCGAGGACGGGAGCCGCGCGACGGGGCCTGCCGCGCGCACCGGCCGATCAGGACCTCGGTTACGAGCGAGGCCCTCCTCAGCGGAGCGACGACAGGGCGGCGGCGACGCCGTCCTCCTCGACCGTGGGGATCACGGCGGAGGCGACGGCGCGGACCTCGTCGGGAGCCTGGCCCATCGCGAGACCGGCGCCCTGCTCGGCCGCCCAGGTGAGCATCTCGATGTCGTTGCGGCCGTCGCCCAGGGCGACGACGTCGGAGCGCTCGATGCCGAGCTCCTCGCGGACGACCTCGAGGGCGGTCGACTTGTTGACGCCGTGCGGGGCGATGTCGAGCCACGCCGTCCAGCCGATGGCGTAGCTGACCTGGTGCAGCCCCATCTTCTCGACGAGGCCCGAGAACTCGTCGATGCCGGTCTCGGGCGAGATGACGACGACGCGGGTGCACAGGCGCCCGAGGAGCTCCTCGAACGGGACGTGGGTGGTCTCGACGCCCATCACCGCGCCGCCGGGGAACGCCTCGGTGTAGAAGAACGCGCCGTGCTCGTCCTCGACGGCGTAGTGCGCCTCGGGGAGGAACCGGAAGATGTTCTGCAGCACCTCGGTCGGGTCGAAGGTCTTGACGATCTCGGGACGGTAGCCGCCCTCGACGCCCTCGTCGCGGCGCAGGGTGACGGCGCCGTTGCAGCAGATCACGTACTCCGGAGCGATGCCCAGGCGCGCCACGACCGGCAGCGTCGACGCGGGCGAGCGGCCGGTCGCGAGCATGACCTCGTCGCCCTGGCGCTCGACGCGCAGGATCTCCTCGATCACGGCGTCGGTGATCGTGCCGTCCTCGTGCATGACGGTGCCGTCGATGTCGAGGGCGACGAGGCGCCGGCCGGAGGCGGCGCTCATGCGGTCGCGACCGGCTCGAGGACCTCGAGGCCGCCCAGGTGCGGGCGCAGCGCCTCCGGGACCACGACCGAGCCGTCGGCGCGCTGGTGCGTCTCGAGGAGCGCGACGATCCAGCGCGTGGTGGCGAGCGTGCCGTTCAGGGTGGCGACGGGAGCGGTCCTGCCGGACTCGGTGCGGTAGCGGGTGTCGAGACGGCGGGCCTGGAACGTGGTGCAGTTCGAGGTGGACGTGAGCTCGCGGTACGCGTCCTGCGTGGGCACCCAGGCCTCGACGTCGAACTTGCGCGCCGCGCTCTGGCCGAGGTCGCCCGCGGCCGTGTCGATCACGCGGTAGTGCAGGCCCAGGCTCTGCAGCATGCCCTCCTGGTACGAGAGGAGGCGCTGGTGCTCGGCCTCCGCGTCCTCGGGCAGCGTGTAGACGAACATCTCGAGCTTGGTGAACTGGTGCACGCGGATGATGCCGCGGGTGTCGCGGCCGCCCGAGCCGGCCTCGCGGCGGTAGCAGGTGCTCCAGCCCGCGTAGCGCTTGGCGCCGCGCGAGAGGTCGAGGATCTCGTCGCTGTGGTAGCCGGCGAGGGCGACCTCGCTGGTGCCGGTGAGGTAGAGGTCGTCGTCGCGGAGGCGGTAGACCTCGTCGTCGTGCTCGCCGAGGAAGCCGGTGCCGTCCATGATCTCGGGCTTGACCAGCGTGGGGGTGATCAGCGGGGTGAAGCCCGCCTCGAGCGCGCGCTCGAGGCCCAGGTTCATCAGGGCGATCTCGAGGCGGGCGACGAGGCCCTTCAGGAAGTAGAAGCGGGCGCCGCTGACCTTCGCTCCGCGCTGCATGTCGATGCCGTCGAGGAGCTCGCCGATCTCGAGGTGGTCCCGGGGCTCGAAGTCGAAGACGGGGCGCTCGCCGACCGTCCTGACGAGCTCGAACTTCTCCTCGCCGCCGGCGGGCACGCCGTCGATGATCGGGTTCGCGATGCGCTTCACGAGCGAGGTGAAGCGC
Source organism: Rathayibacter rubneri (assembly GCF_023743255.1). Classification (NCBI taxonomy): domain Bacteria; kingdom Bacillati; phylum Actinomycetota; class Actinomycetes; order Micrococcales; family Microbacteriaceae; genus Rathayibacter; species Rathayibacter rubneri. The sequence continues at coordinate 3,431 of NZ_JAMRYM010000144.1, forward strand.
TCGTCGGCCTCGGCCGCCTCCTGCTGGGCCTGCTTGGCGCCGGCGGCGAGGCGCTGCGCCTCCTGCACGAGGGCGGCCTTCTCGTCCTTCGGGGCCTTCGCCACGGTCTTCCCGAACGCGTTCTGCTCGGCGCGCAGGCGCTCGGCCTCGGTGATCGCGGCTCGCCGGACGCGGTCGGCCTCGAGGGCCTCGTCGACGAGCTCGACGGAGTCGCCGCGCGCCTCCTGCGAGCGCTTGAGGACGTCCGGGTTCTCGCGGAGGAGCAGAGGATCGATCACCCCGGCAGTTTAGCCGGGGGCGCGCATCTCTCCCGCCGCACCTGGGGATCGACCGAGCAGGCGATCCGAACGCGGTCGGTGCTGCGAATGTAAGGGGCTCCCTCCCCCATCCCCCGAAGTGGAACCACCGCATGACCGACCCGACCTCCCCCGTCCTCGTCGAGCGCGACGGGCCGATCGCCCGCGTCGTGCTGAACCGCCCCGACGCCCTGAATGCCATCGACCTCGGCCTGGCCCGGGCGCTCCTCGCCACCGTCGCCGACCTCGACGCCGACCCGGCGGTCGCGGTCATCGTGATCCAGGCGGCCGGACGGGCCTTCTGCACCGGCGGCGACGTGTCGGCGATCATGAGCGCGCCCGAGCCGGAGCTCTATCTCCGCGACGTCGCGACCACCTCGGCCGAGGTCTTCCGTCTGCTCGAGAGCGCCCGGGCCGTGGTGGTCTGCGCGATCGACGGGATGACGGCGGGCGCCGGCATCGCCTTCGCTCTCGCCGCCGACATCGTGGTCGCGACGCCCGCGGCGGTGTTCCTCAGCGCCTACGGCGACGTCGGCCTCGTGCCCGACTGCGGAGTGACGGTCGCCCTCCCCCGCACGATCGGCCGGCGCCGCGCGCTCGACTTCGCGCTCACGGGCCGGCCCGTGCGCGCGATCGAGGCGCTCGAGTGGCAGCTCGTCACCGAGATCGTGCCGCGGGCCGATCTCGCGGCGCGGATCGACGAGCGCGTCACGGCGCTCGCCTCCCGACCCGCGCACGTGGCCGCCGCGACCCGTCGGCTGCTGCGGACGGATCCGCTGGACCTCGCGGAGCGGATCGAGGAGGAGACCGGCCTGCTGGTCGACTTCCTCTCGGTGCCCGCGACCCGCGCGCTCCTGGACGCCGAGCACGACCGCCAGCGCGCCCGCCGCGCCCGCACCACCGCCGGGGTCTAGGACCCGTCCAGCCGCGGCACCGGTGCCGCCCGCTACCGTTCGTGCATGGCGGAGACGGGACCGAGGCGCGCGGCGGTCGTCGTGAACCCCTCGAAGGGCGATCAGGCGCGGCTGCGGGCGCTGGTGGCGGCGGCCGAGCAGGAGCACGGCTGGGAGGCGACGGTCTGGTTCGAGACGACCCCGTCGGAGCCGGGCGCCACGCAGGCCCGCGCGGCCGTCGCCTCCGGGGTCGACGTCGTGCTCGCCGCCGGCGGCGACGGCACGGTGCGCTCGGTGGCGGAGGGGCTGCGCGGCTCGGGCACGGCCCTCGCGGTGCTGCCGTTCGGCACGGGCAACCTGCTCGTGCGGAACCTCGGCCTGCCGCTGGGCTTCGAGGAGGCGGTGCGCGTCGCGTTCGGCGGCGGCGAGCGCCGGATCGACACCGGAGTGGTGACGCTGGAGCGCCCGGACGGCGAGCGGGTGGAGAACGTCTTCCTCGTGATGGCGGGACTGGGCATCGACGCGAAGATGATCGCGAAGACCAGCACGAAGCTGAAGAAGGCGGTCGGCTGGCTGGCCTACGTGGACGGCGGGATGCGCGCGCTGGCCGAGCTGGAGCCCGTGAAGCTGCGGTACTCGCTCGACGGCTCGGCCTCGCGGTCGGTCTCGGTGCACTCCGTGATGGTCGGCAACTGCGGCGTCCTGCCCGGCGGGATCCTGCTGATCCCCGACGCCGAGCCGGACGACGGCGTGCTCGACATCGTGGCGCTGCGCCCGCGCGGGCCGCTGGGCTGGCTCAAGGTCTGGAACACGATCACGTGGGAGAACGGCGTGCTGCGCCGCTCCGCCGCCGGCCGCAAGCTGATCGACCTGCGCGAGGACGCCCGCGACGTCATCTACCTCAAGGGGGAGGACATCCGGATCCGCGTCGACGAGCCGCAGGAGATCCAGCTCGACGGCGACGGCCTCGGGCTCGCGAAGGGCGTGCGGATCCGCGTGGACGCGGCGTCTCTGCTCGTCCGGGTGCCCGCGCGCTGAGTCCGCCCGATCGGCGCCGATCTCGGCTACGGTGGTCCACGCGAAGGGGAGTAGTTCCCACCGCCTGCTCGTCAGGCGACGAGGCGCGTCGACATGCTGGTCCGGGACGATCCGGACCCGGCGCTCCACCCGGATCCGCACGGAACCGGGCGAACGAGACCTTCGGTCAGTCGACGCACGTCCTGACCGGTCCCTCTCGCGCGGGTCGGCGGGCCCGAACCCAGGAGATCCCATGGCGAGAACCGCTCCGGACCCCACCTCCCCGACCCCCGTGCAGATCCGCCGGTGGCGGCGCTACCTCGCCGACGAGCTCGCCGAGGCGGCCACGTACCGCGACCTGGCCGGGCGGCGCTCCGGCGAGGTAGCGCCGCCACCGGCGGATCTGCACGGGGGTCGGGGAGGTGGGGTCCGGAGCGGTTCTCGCC
>NZ_JAMRYM010000145.1:0-6071 GCF_023743255.1 Rathayibacter rubneri
CGGCGCGCCCTGCACGTTGCCCTGCTGGTTCAGGAGCGAGGGCGTCTTGCAGAGCTTCGTGTTCCAGGCCTCGACGATGGTGTTCGTCATCGGGCTCGTGCAGGAGGAGAGGTAGCTGACGATGTTGCGGTCGAAGACCGTGTTCGCCGCTCCGCCCACGCGCAGCGCGCCGTTCTCGAAGGTGTTGTTGCGGATGTACAGGTTGCTCGCGGTGACCTCCCGGAAGTCGGCCACAGAGCCTCCGCGGCAGTCGGCCGTGACGACGATGCAGCCCGAGACGAAGTTCGACTCGACCGTGATGTCGCTCATCCCGTCGCCGGCGCCCGGCGAGAACTGGATGCCCGCGTTGTAGCAGTTCTTCAGGACGTTGCCGCGCAGCGTCACCTTGGTGCTCTCGAAGACCTGGATGCAGTCGGCGTGCAGGCCGTTGTCGATGTTCTGGTCGTAGTTCTGGACCCGGTTGTTCTCGATCAGGCCGTTGGTGGTGCCGCCGACCTGGATGCCGTCGATCGACGAGCCGTTCTCGAAGGTGGAGTTCCGCACGATCACGTTCGCGCTGCGCACGAAGATGCCGGAGCCGTCGATGTGCATGCGGTCGACCGTGATGCCCGAGCCGTAGGTGTAGAAGGTGCTGCGGGAGTAGATGTCGTTCCACACCGTGTTCGCCGCGTAGACCTTCGTCGAACCGAGCACCGGCGAGGCGCCGGGAGCGGGCTTGACGACGACGGGAGCGGCGACGGTCGCCTTCCCGGCCTTGATGGTCACCGTGGGGTAGGTGCCGGAGGTGAGCAGCACGGTGTCGCCGGGGGCGGCGTTCTGCACCGCGGTCACGAGCGAGCAGGGCGCGGCGGCGGTGCAGACCGTGCTGGTCCCGGTGGGGGAGGCGTAGCGGTTCGCCGCCGCGAAGCTGGGCGCGGCCGCGAAGAACGCGGCGATCACGACCAGCAGTGCGGCGAGAGTCGCGCTGAGCGTTCGAGTCATGGGCGTGGGGTCCAATCGGGGAAGGTGTGAGCGGGGACTCGGGGCGGGGAAAGGAAGGAGGGGCCGTGGCCGCGAGGCGTACCGGCCGAAGGGGGGACGACTCCGTACACTGGGCGCGGCGGGAGCGTCCCCGGCGGTCGACCACCCCTGGGGGACGAGCGCTCGAGCGCCCGCCGGGACCAACCGGAGCGGCGAACGCCCGCGCCGGCGTAGGACGAGGACGGCTCCGCGACGGGGCCGGGAACGGCAGTGCTGTGAGCGGAACGGGTTCGCGAGTCCGGACGATCCTCGGAGGCGTGCGCAAGCGCACGGCTCCGCTCCTGAAGAGCCCGGCGGTGCTGTCGCTCGGCGCCCGGGCCGTCTTCGTCGACGCCGCCCGCCTGCGCCGGGCGCGCCGCGCTCCGCAGGCCGCGGCCGAGGGTCGCGCGATCCTGATCGCGCCCCCCGGTGCGGGCAACATCGGCGACGCCGCGCTCGTCGGCGCGTTCCTCGAGAACGTGGCCGGTCCGATCACGGTCATCACCCGCTACCCGGGCGACATCCGCGTTCCCGCCGAGCACGCCGACCGCGTCGAGATCGTCTCGCTGGGCACGCTGCTCTACGGCGGACTGCCGAGCTTCGTGCGCGACCTCCGCCGCTTCCGCTCGATGCTCCCGGGTACCGCGTCCGTCTCGATCGTCGGCGCCGACATCATGGACGGCGCCTACAACTTCCGCGCCTCGACCAGCCGCGCGGTCGTCGCGCGCAGCGCCGCCTCCGCAGGCGTCGACACCCGCGTGCTCGGCTTCAGCTGGAACGGCAAGGCGCACCCGGCGGCGCTCGCCGAGCTGCGGGCGGCCGACCGCGCCGGCACCACGCTCTTCCTCCGCGACCCGCTGTCGGTCGAGCGCGCTCGACGCGACGGACTCGACGCGCAGGCCTCCGCGGACATCGTCTTCTCGGCCCGCTCCGTCGACAGCGAGCGGGCGAGCACCGAGCTCGACGCCCTCGACACCAGCGCCGGCATCGCGATCGTCAACGTCTCCGGCCTGATCGACACCGACCAGACCGGCGCGTACGTCGAGATCATCGGCGGCCTGCGCGCGCGCGGCCTCGCCGTCGTGCTGCTCCCGCACGTGATCAAGCACGGCCCCGACGACCTCGCGGCCTGCCGCAAGGTCTACGCGGCGCTGCCCGACACGAGCGGGGTCGCCTTCGTCGAGGACGTCCTGAGCCCCGCCGAGGTGCGCGGCTTCACCGAGCGCGCCACCGTGACCGTCACCGGTCGCATGCACCTCGCGATCATGTCCCTGATGAAGGGCGTGCCCGCGATCACCCTCGCCACGCAGGGCAAGGTCGAGGGCCTGATGGCCATGTTCGAGCTGCCCTACCTGTGCGTCGAGCCCGGCGACGGACTCGCGACGCGCGTCGGCGAGGCGCTCGAGCGCGTCCTTCCGGACCGCGACGCCGTCTCGTCCGCGATCCTCGCGAAGCTGCCCGCCGTGCAGGAGCTCAGCGCCGCGAACTTCGCCGGCCTGCCCCGCACCTGAGCGGTGCGGGCGGCGGCTCGCGGGGGTCGTCGGCACGGGCGTCCTTCTGGGCGTCGAGGTCGGGCGGAGGACCGCTCCGATCCGCGGCACTGCGGGGACGTCGGGCCTCTGGGGCAACGGCCGGACACGTCTCCGGCGCTTCTGCAGCGACCATAATCGCGGCCTTCGAACGCATGTTCCCGATGAGTGTTCCTCCGGATCACTTCCCCCCTTGACGGGGCGCGGGCCGATCGGACGCGCCGTCGCCGCGCGGATCCGCGCCCTCGCGGGGTGATCGGGACGGGTGCGGGCGCCGTTCAGCGGGTTCCGGTCGGCGCGCTCTTCCCGGGCGCGCGGAACCGGGATCGGCTCGCGTGATCCGGTGGTCCCCGCGAGCCGAACGCGTCCCTTCGAGCCGGAGGCGGCCCGGACGCGGGACGTCAGACCAGGCGCCGCCCGCTGAAGCGGTCGATCGACGCCTCGCGCGCCATCGCCCGCTCGTACATCCGGTGGAACGGCTCCGTCAGCACCCCGTTGGTGGCGTCGAGCGAGTCCTGCCACGCGACGATGTCGCCCAGCTGCGCCGTCAGATCCGCGCGCAGCGCCCTCTCATCGACCGTGGTCGACTCGCCGCCCGAGACCACCACGCGGCCCGCCACGATCACCGTGTCGATCGAGGAGCCGTTCTCGGAGTAGACGAGCTGGTTCTCGAGGCGCTGGCGCGGCGTGAAGTTCAGCGTCTCGAGGTCGAACAGCACGAGGTCGGCCTGCTTGCCCACCTCGATGCTGCCGGTGACCTCGTCGAGCACGGCGCTCCGGGCGCCCCCGATCGTGCCGGCCGTGAGCACCTCGGCGACCGTCGGCCACGAGACGAGGTCGGGGTCGGTCACCTTGTGCAGCAGCGCCGCGGCCTTGATCACGTCGAGCATCCGCGGGGAGTCGCTGCTCGAGCAGCCGTCGGTGCCCAGGCCCAGGTTCACTCCGGCGTCGTGCAGGGCGCGCCAGGGCGCGATGCCCGAGCCGAGCTTGAGGTTCGAGAGCGGGTTGTGCGAGATCGAGGTGCCGGCGGCGGCGACGCGGTCCATGTCGGCGTCGGTGAGCCAGATGCCGTGCGCGAACGTGGTGTTCGGCGAGAGCGCCCCGATCCGCTCCATGTACTCGACCAGGGTGCCCCCGTACGACTCCTGTCCCGTGACGAGCTGGGTCTTCGTCTCGAGGACGTGGATGTGGCACTCCGCGCCGTGCTCGAGCGCGAGCTCGGTCGCCCCCACGAGCAGCTCGGGCGCCACCCGCTGGGGCGCGGAGGGGGCGACCATGTAGCGCAGCCGCCCGCCTCCCCGTCCGTGCTGGGTCGCGAAGGCCTGGCGGCTGAACGCGAGGTACCCGTCGGTCGTGGGCCGCGACGCCGCGCGCGCCGACTCGAGGACGCCGGCCGGCAGCAGCTCCTCGAGGAACGGCATGGTCTCGAAGAACGGCTTGCTGATCACGTGCCCCGAGATGTTCGCCCGGATCCCGATCTCGTCGTACGCGTCGAACACCGCCGCCAGCTGCGCCGCGTCCTGGTCCGGGTTCTCGAGCACGTCGTCGACCAGCGTCGTCACGCCCGCCTTCAGCGACTCGAGCGCGAACAGCGACGAGCGCAGCCGCACCAGGTCCGGAGCGACACGGCTGTCGCCCAGGATCGGGTACGAGAGCAGCATCCATAGTTCGAGCGGCAGGTTGTCGTAGCGCCCCTTGTAGAGGTACTCCCACGAGTGGGTGTGCGCGTTGACGAAGCCGGGGGTGACCAGCCGGTCGCGGCCGTCGATCACCTCGTCGCCCGGCTCCGGCGCCAGCCCCGGACCGATTGCGACGATCACGTCGTCGACGATGCGGATGCTCGCCGTGATCGGCACGGCACCCGAGACCGGGTCCATGGTGATGACGGAGGCGTCGGTGATGAGCAGCGGCATGGCGGTTCCGTTCGTGGTGCGGTGGTGCGGATCGTGGAGGAGAGCAGAGGGAGGAGAGAAGGGGGAGGAGAGCAGAAAAAAGGAGCGGAGTGACGGGGCCGGCTACCCGAGGACCGGCTCGGCCGCGCGCGGCGACCGCTCCAGGGCCTCCCGGCGCTGCACCCACTCGTCGGCGTCGCCGCGTCCGAGCAGCAGGTAGGCCAGACCGGCCGAGACGGCTCCCGCCAGCCACGAGACGTCGATGCCGCCCAGGGCGGTCGCGGCCGGGCCCTGCAGCGCCGGCACCGAGCCGTTCATGAACATCCAGGTCAGCGTCGCGCCGATCGCGAACGAGAGCAGGGCGCGCCAGCGCACGTCCGGCAGCAGCGGCGAGCCGACCGGGGCGAAGAGGTGGCCGAACGAGCGCACGCGCTTCTCGAAGACGGCGTAGTGCACGAGCACGATCGCGCCCCACGGAGCGACCCAGCCGACGAGTCCGACCAGCCAGGCGTCGAGCGTGGTCGCCAGGTCGTCCTGGAAGACGAAGAAGACGGAGGCGGCGAAGGCGAGCACGCCGACGATCAGGCTCAGGGTCCGGCGGCCCAGGCGCACGTCCAGGGCCTGGGTGGCCATGCTGAACGAGTAGATGTTGAGGACGTTGGTGGCGATGGGGCCGTGCACGACGAGCAGCAGCACCGGGATCGCGAGGGCGCCGAAGTTGTCGACGATGAGCTCGCCCGGGTCGACGCCGCCGTTCTTCGTCGCGAGCGTCGCGCCGAGCAGCCCCAGCCAGACGACCGGGACGAACTGGCCGAGCACGCTGGCGAAGTAGAGCTTGGGCCGCGAGGCGCGCGGGCTGACGAAGCGGGAGTAGTCGCCGGCGTAGGCGAGCCAGGTGAGTCCCCAGCCGATGCCGATGGCGGTCATCACGATGGACATCGCGGCCAGGCGGTCGCCGCCGGTCAGAGCGCCCTCGGCGGGCCCGGCGTAGGACCAGTCGATGTCGAGGAAGAACCACGCGACGATCGACATCACGGCGAGGACCACCAGGGTCGGCGGCACGGTCCAGCGCTCGAACGCGGCGATCGCCCGGTAGCCCAGGAACGAGATCGCGACCTGGATCGCCATGATCACGGCCGCGACGACGATCCGCCAGCCGACGTTCGACGCCTCGGGATCGACCAGGCCCACCGAGCCGAGCAGGGCGATCACGAGGTCGAGCACGATCCAGGTGTTGATGGCGCACCATCCGATGACCACGACCGCCTGCACGGCAGCGGGGGCGTAGTTGCCGCGGCGGCCGAAGACCGCGCGGCCCAGCAGCATGCCCGTCACTCCGGTGCGCTGCCCGAGCAGCACGAAGAAGCCGAAGACCGCCATGCCCACGACGTTGCCGAGCACGAGCACGGTGACCGTGTCCCAGAGGCCGAGGCCCATGTTCACGCCCAGCGCGCCGAGGACCCAGTTGATCGGCGCGATGTTCGCCCCGGCCCAGATCCAGAACTGGCCGTCGATCCGGGCGGTGCGCCGGGAGTCGGGGAGGGGCGCGAGCGCCTCCTCGGAATCGGTGGTGCCGTGCAGGGCGTCGGTGCTCATGGCGGGGCCTCTCGGGAAGGGGGGGGGGGGGGGGGGGCGGGGGGGGGGGGGGGTG
>NZ_JAMRYM010000146.1:0-5835 GCF_023743255.1 Rathayibacter rubneri
CTCCCGCCCCGGTCGCCGCTCCCGCCGCCTCCCAGTCGGCCCCGGTCGACGAGGCGGAGAGCTCCAGCGGTCTGCTGCAGCTCGCGCGCCGTCTCCACGAGGAGCACGTCCGCGAAGGCGCCGAGAAGCGCGACGCCCTCGTGGCCGAGGGCCGCGCCACCGCAGCGCGCCTCGTCGCCGAGGCCGAGGCGAAGCAGCGCCAGCAGCTCGCGAAGCTCGACGAGGAGCGCGCGACCGTGGAGCACCGCATCGACGAGCTCCGCACCTTCGAGCGCGAGTACCGCCAGAAGCTGAAGAGCTACATCGAGGGTCAGCTCCGCGAGCTCGACGTCCAGCCGGTCTCGGCGGAGTCGTCCTCGTTCCCCGGCTTTGGGGCGTAGCACCACCGCAGCGAACGTCAGGCCGAGGGTGCTCGTCACCCTCGGCCTCGTTGCGCTCGCGGTGTTCGCGATCGATCAGATCGCGAAGCACCTGGTCACGACGAGCCTCACCCTCGGCGAGGACGTCCGCGTCCTCGGCGACGTGCTGATCCTCCACTACGTGAAGAACCCCGGCGCCGCGTTCTCGCTGGCCAGCGGCTCGACCTGGATCTTCTCGATCATCGCGGCGTGCGTGGTCGTCGCCGTGATCTGGTTCGCCCGCCGCATCCGCTCCTCGGCGTGGGCCCTGTTCTTCGGCCTCCTGCTGGGCGGGACGCTGGGCAACCTGTTCGACCGGCTGTTCCGGGAGCCGTCCTTCGGCCTCGGGCACGTCGTCGACTTCCTCTACACGCCGTGGCTCCTGCCGGCGATCTACAACATCGCCGACATCGCGATCTGCTCGGCGATGGCGATCTTCGTCGTCCTGAGCCTGCGCGGCGTGAACCTCGACGGCACGCGCACGACGAAGGCGAGCGAGGCGGCGGCGAAGGCCGAGGCCGAGGAGCCCGCCGTGCACGACTCCGAGCCGCGGACCGGCGCCTGATGGTGCAGTCCCGCTCGCTGCCCGTTCCCGACGGGCTCGACGGCCTGCGCACCGACGCCGCCGTCGCCAAGCTCCTCGGCTTCTCGCGCACCTTCGCGGCCGACGTCGCCGAGGCCGGGGGAGTGAGCGCCGACGGCCGCGTGCTCGACAAGAGCGACCGCGTCGTCGCCGGCTCCTGGCTCACCGTCGAGTGGTCTCCCCGGGAGGAGCCCCGCATCGTCCCGATCGCCGTGCCCGGCCTCGGCATCGTCCACGACGACGACGACATCGTCGTCATCGACAAGCCCGTCGGAGTGGCGGCCCACCCCGCCGTCGGCTGGGAGGGCCCCACGGTCCTCGGCGCCCTCGCCGCGGCGGGCTTCACCGTCTCGACCTCCGGAGCAGCGGAGCGCGCCGGCATCGTGCACCGCCTCGACGCCGGCACCAGCGGCCTCATGGTCGTCGCGAAGTCCGAGCGGGCGTACACCCACCTCAAGCGCGCCTTCCACGACCGCACGGTCGAGAAGGTCTACCACGCTGTCGTGCAGGGCCACCCGGACCCGCTCGCCGGCACGATCGACGCGCCTCTCGGGCGCCACCCCTCCTCCGACTGGAAGTTCGCGGTGCGGGCCGACGGCAAGCCCTCGGTGACGCACTACGAGACGATCGAGGCGTTCCCGTTCGCCTCCCTGCTCGAGATCCACCTCGAGACCGGTCGCACGCATCAGATCCGGGTGCACATGGCCGCTCAGCGCCATCCCTGCGTCGGCGATGCGATGTACGGCGCCGACCCGACCCTCTCGGCGCGGCTGGGCCTCACCCGCCAGTGGCTCGACGCGGTGCGTCTCGGCTTCGCCCATCCGGGCACGGGGGAGTGGGTCGAGTTCCAGGCGTCCTACCCGGACGACCTCGCCCACGCCCTCGCGGTGCTGCGCGGCGAGTGAGCCGAGGCGGGCGATCCGTCCCTCCCCGCCGTCCGGCCGCGTTCGCGCGGTTAGACTTTTCCACCGCGGTCGTTCACGACCCTGCCCGGGTCCCCGGTCCCCTCGCTCGCAGTCCGTCGGAGGCGCATCCTTGCCGAGTAACGATTCCTTCGTCCACCTCCACGTGCACAGCGAGTACTCGATGCTCGACGGTGCAGCGCGGGTGAAGCCGCTCATCGACGCCGCCGTCGAGGAGGGCATGCCCGCGATCGCCGTCACCGACCACGGCAACGTGTTCGGCGCCTTCGACTTCTGGCGCACGGCGACGGCCGCGGGGATCAAGCCGATCATCGGCACGGAGGCGTACCTGACGCCCGGGACGCACCGCTCGGACAAGACCCGGATCCGCTGGGGGGACGGCGGCGGCGACGACGTGTCCGGCTCGGGTGCGTACACGCACATGACGCTCCTCAGCTCGACGACCACCGGCATGCACAACCTGTTCCGGCTGTCGTCGAGGGCGTCGATCGAGGGCTACTACTTCAAGCCGCGCATGGACCGCGAGATCCTCTCGCAGTACTCCGAGGGCCTGATCGGCACGACCGGCTGCCCGAGCGGCGAGGTGCAGACGCGCCTGCGGCTGGGTCAGTACAAGGAGGCGCGCCAGGCGGCCGCCGACTACCGCGACATCTTCGGCAAGGAGAACTTCTTCGCCGAGATCATGGACCACGGTCTCGACATCGAGCGCCGCGTCATCGGCGACGTGATCCGGCTCGCGAAGGACCTCGACCTGCCCCTCGTCGCGACGAACGACCTGCACTACACGCACGCGCACGACGCGACCTCGCACGCGGCGCTGCTCTGCGTGCAGTCGGGCACGACGCTGGACGACCCCAAGCGCTTCAAGTTCGACGCCGACGAGTTCTACCTCAAGTCGCCGCGGGAGATGCGCCAGGTGTTCCGCGACCACCCGGAGGCGTGCGACAACACCCTCCTGATCGCCGAGCGCTGCGACGTGCAGTTCGACACCAGCGCGAACTACATGCCGCGCTTCCCGGTGCCGGAGGGCGAGACCGAGGACACCTGGTTCGTCAAGGAGGTCGAGGCGGGACTGCGCGAGCGCTACCCCGACGGGATCTCCGACGAGGTGCGCGCGCGGGCCGACTACGAGACGCAGGTCATCCTGCAGATGGGCTTCCCCGGCTACTTCCTCGTCGTCGCCGACTTCATCAACTGGTCCAAGCGCAACGGGATCCGCGTGGGCCCCGGCCGTGGATCCGGCGCCGGCTCGATGGCCGCGTACGCGATGAAGATCACCGACCTCGATCCGCTGCGCCACGGCCTCATCTTCGAGCGCTTCCTCAACCCCGACCGCGTCTCCATGCCCGACTTCGACGTCGACTTCGACGACCGTCGCCGCGGCGAGGTCATCCGGTACGTCACCGAAAAGTACGGCGACGAGCGCGTGGCGCAGATCGTCACCTACGGCACGATCAAGGCCAAGCAGGCCCTGAAGGACGCCTCCCGTGTCCTCGGCTTCCCCTTCGGGATGGGCGAGAAGCTGACCAAGGCGATGCCGCCGGCGATCATGGGCAAGGACATCCCGCTGAGCGGGATCAACGACCCCGAGCACGCCCGGTACAAGGAGGCGCTCGACGTCCGGAACGTCATCGCCGAGGACCCGCAGGCGAAGCTCGTCTTCGAGACGGCGCTGGGGCTCGAGAACCTCAAGCGCCAGTGGGGCGTGCACGCGGCGGGCGTCATCATGTCCAGCGATCCGCTGCTCGACATCATCCCGATCATGAAGCGGGAGCAGGACGGCCAGATCGTCACGCAGTTCGACTATCCCGCGTGCGAGTCGCTCGGCCTGATCAAGATGGACTTCCTGGGGCTGCGCAACCTCACGATCATCGACGACGCGCTCGACAACATCCGCGCCAACCGCGGGCAGGATCTCGTGCTCGAGGACCTCGAGCTCGACGACCCCGCCGCGTACGAGCTCCTGGCGCGGGGCGACACCCTCGGCGTGTTCCAGCTCGACGGCGGGCCGATGCGCGGGCTCCTGCGCCTGATGAAGCCCGACAACTTCGAGGACATCTCGGCCGTCCTCGCCCTCTACCGGCCGGGCCCGATGGGCGCGGACTCCCACACGAACTACGCGCTGCGCAAGAACGGGGTGCAGCCGATCACGCCGATCCACCCCGAGCTGGAGGAGCCCCTGGCCGAGGTGCTCGGCGGCACCTACGGACTGATCGTGTACCAGGAGCAGGTGATGTCGATCGCGCAGAAGCTCGCGGGCTTCACGCTCGCGCAGGCCGACCTGCTCCGACGCGCCATGGGCAAGAAGAAGAAGTCCGAGCTGGACAAGCAGTTCGAGGGCTTCTCGGGCGGGATGATCGCCAACGGCTACTCGATGGAGGCCGTCAAGACGCTGTGGGACATCCTGCTGCCGTTCTCGGACTACGCCTTCAACAAGGCGCACTCGGCGGCGTACGGCGTGGTCTCGTACTGGACGGCGTACCTCAAGGCGCACTACCCCGCGGAGTACATGGCCGCGCTCCTGACGAGCGTCGGCGACTCCAAGGACAAGATGGCCGCCTACCTCAACGAGTGCCGGCGGATGGGCATCAAAGTGCTCCCGCCCGACGTCAACGAGTCGATCGGGTTCTTCACCGCCGTCGGGACGGACATCCGGTTCGGGCTGGGCGCCGTCCGCAACGTCGGCACGAACGTGGTCGAGGGCATCCGCGCGGCCCGGGAGGAGAAGGGCCGGTTCGAGACCTTCCACGACTTCCTCCGCAAGGTGCCGATGCAGGCGACCAACAAGCGCACCATCGAGTCGCTGATCAAGGCCGGCGCGTTCGACTCGCTCGGGTCCACCCGCCGCGCGCTCGTCGAGATCCACGAGGACGCCGTCGAGGCCGCAGTGGGGGAGAAGCGCAACGAGGCGAACGGCCAGGTCGGCTTCGACTTCGACAGCCTCTGGGACGAGCCTCAGGCCGCGATCCAGGTGCCGGAGCGACCCGAGTGGGCCAAGCGCGACAAGCTCGCCTTCGAGCGCGACATGCTCGGCCTCTACGTCTCGGACCACCCGCTCGCCGGCCTCGAGACGGAGCTCGCGAAGCACTACAGCACCACGATCGCCGACCTCCTCGTCTCGGAGACGATCGGCGACGGAGAGACCGTCGTCGTGGCCGGACTGGTCACCAGCGTCCAGCACCGCATGGCGAAGACCTCGGGCAACCAGTACGGCATGATCCAGGTCGAGGACTTCGGCGGCGAGATCACCTGCATGTTCATGGGCAAGGCGTACCAGGAGTTCGCTCCCGCCCTCACCAACGACTCCATCGTGGTCGTGCGGGGACGGGTGAGCATGCGCGACGACGGCATGAACCTGCACGCGTTCAGCCTCTTCGCTCCCGAGATGAGCCAGGACGGCGACTCGGGACCGCTGACCGTCTCGATGCCCGAGGCCCGGGCGACGACCGACACGGTCTCGCAGCTCAGCGACGTGCTCATCCGCCACTCCGGGGCGACCGAGGTGCGACTCAAGCTGATCAAGGGCGACACCGCGCGCGTCTTCGAAGTGCCGTTCCCGGTGCGGATCACCCCCGACCTGTTCGGCGAGCTCAAATCGCTGCTGGGGCCGAACTGCCTGTACTGAGTTCGATTCGAAGCCGGTCCCTGCCCGGCTTCGCGCGGTCGGCTTCGCGACGGGGTGCGTTCCGGGGAGCGGGGTGCGTTCGGCTACGGCGATCCGCTGGGACGCGGATCGGCGGTTCGCCTCGGCTTGTTCGAAGCCGGTCCTCGGCCGGCTTCGCGCGGTCGGCTTCGCGACGGGGTGCGTTCCGGGGAGCGGGGTGCGGACGGCTACGGCGATCCGCTGGAACGCGGATCGGCGGTTCGCCTCGGAGGTGGCGAGTCGGTCCCTGCCCGGCTTCGCGCGGTCGGCTTCGCGACGGGGTGGGTT
>NZ_JAMRYM010000147.1:0-5817 GCF_023743255.1 Rathayibacter rubneri
GCTCGCTCCGCTGCGATCGACGCCTGCTCGCTCACGCTCGTGCGCGCCTCGAGCTCGTCGAGATCGGCGCGGGCGACGAGCTCGGCGGCCTCCTCGTAGCGCTGGAGCCAGTCGGGGGTCATCGCACCCCCGGACGCCTCCAGCGCGTCGAGCGCCCGGGCGGCCGTGGCGACGGCCGGGTGCTCGCACATCATCGGCCCGACGAGTGCGCGGACCCGCTCGAGCGAGGCGTCCGTCGCGGGGGAGTCGGAGTCGGCGTGCGCCGAGACCACGTCCTGGGCGACCTCGAAGGCGTGGGCCGGCGGGGCGCCGCTGTCCAGGACCGCCGCGATCCGCTTCGCACCGGCGATGCCGACGCCTCCGCTCTCGATGAGGCCGCGGAGCAGGCGGAGCCGTGCGACGTGGTCGTCGCCGTACTCCGCCCGCTGGGGGGCCGAGGACTCGCCCGCCGCGAGGATCCCCTCCCGGATGTAGTACTTGATCGTCGCGACGCTGACGCCGGTCAGCCGTCCGAGCTCGGAGATGCGCATATCGAGAGTATGACTATCCGATAGTGCCGCTGTCCAGAGCGGCGACCGAGATCAGCCGCGTGCGGTGAGGACGACGCTCCCCGAGTCGGTGATCGCGATCGTGTGCTCCATGTGGGCGCCGCGGGAGCCGTCGCGGCTGCGCAGCGTCCAGCCGTCCTTGTCGGTGAAGATCTCGTCGGTGGTCTGCAGGAACCACGGCTCGATCGCGATCACGAGGCCCGGACGCAGGGGGAACCCGCGTCCGGCACGGCCGTCGTTCGGCACGTGCGGGTCGCCGTGCATCGTGCGGCCGACGCCGTGCCCGCCGAAGTCGGTGTTGATGGCGAGCCCCTCGGCACGGGCGACCGCGGCGATCGCGGCCGAGATGTCGCCGATCTTCCCGCCGGGCTTCGCCGCGGCGATGCCGGCGTCGAGAGCGCGCGTCGTGGTGTCGATCAGCGCCAGGTCCTCGGCGCGGGGCGTGCCGACCACGACGCTGACGGCGGAGTCGGAGACCCAGCCGTTCACGGAGGCGGCGAAGTCGAGGGTCAGCAGATCGCCGTCGCGCAGGCGGTAGTCGAACGGCAGGCCGTGCAGCACGGCGTCGTTGACGGAGGTGCAGATCACCTTGCCGAACGGGCTGGCCCCGAAGGACGGGTGGTAGTCGATGTAGCAGGACTCGGCTCCGGCCTTCCGGATCATGTCGTGCGCGAGGCGGTCGAGCTCGAGGAGGTTCACTCCCACCCCGGCGGCGGCGACGGTGGCCTGCAGGACCTCGGCCACGAAGCGGCCGGCGGGCCGCATCTCCTCGATCTCGGCGGGCGTGCGCAGCTCGATCATCCTGATCCTCTCGGGGTCGCTGAGGCGTTGCTCAGCGGTGGTGGGTACGGTCGGTGCATGCGCACGCGACGGGCATTCGGTTCCTGGCAGTATCCGGCCGCGATCGTCCTGCCCCTGTGGATCCTCCTCGGGTACGGACTCTTCGGGGGATCGAGCGGGTGGACCGTCCTCGGTCTCGTCATCGCCCTCCCCATTCTGGCGCTCAGCCTCGCCGCCGTGGCGAGCATCGTGGCGTTTCGGGTGACCGTGCGGCCGACCCGCACTCCCGCGTGGGGCGACGTCGCCGCGGTCGGCGCCTGGCACGCGTCGCTGATCGCGCTGGGCTTCTTCCCTCCGGGGGCGCTGGCGATCGGACTGCTGTCGGTGCTCCTCGGGGTCGTGGCGCTCGGCCACTCCCTCTGGCGGTTCGTGCACGACGCCCGCGCGACGCTGATCGCGTTCGCCGAGGCGTCCGCGGTGCAGGCGCAGGGCGGGCAGCGTCCCGTGGTGGGCGACGTCTTCGATCCCGAGCGCCCGCAGGACGGGCAGACGCTCATCCTCTGAGGCGCGCGCGCCGCTGCACCGGGCGTGGACCAGTGCAGTGACCCCGCTTTGACGCCGGTCGGCGCGCCGTGACAGAATAAGCGCTTGTGCCTCGCGCAGGCTCTGCCACAGGGGAGCCGCTACGACGCGGGGCGCGCACCGACTTCCCACCCACGAAACGGTGCTCGACCTGTGGCGGGCACGGAGAGCGATAGAACATGCACATCCTCGATAACGTCGATGCGGCGTCACTCCGGACCGACATCCCCGACTTCCGTGCGGGCGACACCGTCAAGGTCCACGTCAACATCGTCGAGGGAACCCGCTCGCGCGTCCAGATCTTCCAGGGCGTCGTCATCGGCCGCTCCAACGAGGGCGTCCGCGAGACCTTCACCGTCCGCAAGGTCAGCTTCCAGGTCGGCGTCGAGCGCACCTTCCCGGTGCACTCCCCGGTGATCGACCACATCGAGGTCGTCACCCGCGGAGACGTGCGTCGCGCGAAGCTGTACTACCTCCGCAACCTGCGCGGCAAGAAGGCCAAGATCAAGGAGAAGCGCTGACCCCCAGCGGGTCTCCGCACACTCTCCCCGAACCCCGGTCCACTTATGATGGACCGGGGTTCGACCCTTTCCAGGGGCCGATCCCGCCCGGGGATGCACGGTCCCGGATGACGAACAGTAGGGGCGACGGCACGCGATGACAGACAGCACGGCCCCGGTCGCGATCCACGGCGACGGCGACCACGCGCGCCACTCCGCCGCACCGGGGGACGGGCACCGGCCGCGCCGGCGACGCGGCGTCCTGCTGTTCCTCCGCGACGTGCTGATCATCTTCGTCGTCGCGGTGCTGGTCTCCTTCCTCGTGAAGACCTTCCTCATCCGCTCGTTCTACATCCCGTCCTCCTCGATGGAGCAGACGCTGGTCGAGAACGACCGCATCCTCGTGAACGAGCTCGTGCCCGATCTCGTGCCGATCTCGCGCGGCGACGTCGTCGTCTTCCGTGATCCGGGCGGATGGCTCTCGCCGAGCACCGAGCCCGAGGTGCCGCCGTTCCAGGCCGCCGTCGACTCGGCTCTCGCGATCGTGGGCCTCACCGCCCCCGACAGCAACGACCACCTGATCAAGCGGGTCATCGGGCTGCCCGGCGACACCGTCACCTGCTGCACCCCGCTCGGCCAGGTCGAGGTCAACGGCAAGCCGATCGACGAGCCCTACGTGAAGCTGCCCGACGGCGTCCAGGCCGTCTCGGCGACGCCGTTCGACGTCGTCGTGCCCGAGGGGTCGCTCTGGGTGATGGGCGACAACCGCTACAACTCCGCCGACTCCCGCTACAACACCGACAAGCCCGGCGGCGGCTTCGTGCCGATCGACAACGTGGTCGGCCGGGCGATCCTCGTGACCTGGCCGGTGGAGCAGTGGGCGTGGCTCGACGACTACCCGGCGGTGTTCCGCGGGGTCGAGAACGACGCGTCGGAGTCGTCCGGCCCGTCCGGCTCCTCCTCCGAGGCCGGGCAGGACTAGGTGGTCGTCGCCGGGCCCACCCTGACGATGGAGCGGCGCCTGTTCCGTCAGGGGTACGAGAGCATCATCGGCTGCGACGAGGTCGGTCGCGGAGCGATCGCGGGTCCCGTCTCGGTCGGAGTCGTCTCGATCGGCCGCCGCTGCGGGCGGTTCCCGGAGGGGCTGCGGGACTCGAAGCTGCTGGCGCCCGCCCGCCGCGAGGCGCTGCTGCCCGGCGTCGTGAAGTGGGTGTCCGGCTGGGCGATCGGCGAGTCCTCCGCCGACGAGATCGACGACTCCGGCATCATCGCCGGCCTCGGCCGCGCCGCGTCCCGCGGGATCGAGCGCCTCGTCGACCAGGGCGTCGACCTCGCGACGTCCGTGGTGCTCCTCGACGGCAAGCACGACTGGCTGACACCGGCGCTCGGGGAGTGGGCCGCCGAGCTGACCATCGTCACCCGCATCAAGGCCGACCGCGACTGCGCGTCGGTCTCGGCCGCCTCCGTCCTGGCGAAGGTCGGCCGCGACGGCCAGATGGTGCGCCACCACGACGAGTTCGCCGACTACGCCTGGGACAGCAACAAGGGCTACGGCAGCGCCGCGCACTGGGCGGGGCTGGATCGCGTCGGCCCGTCGCCGCTGCACCGGGTCACCTGGCTGTCCAAGCCGCGCGAGGCGGTTCCCGCTTAGGAGCCGATGCCCGCCCAGGAGCTCCGGGCGTTCGGCGCTCCCGCACCGGCGTAGGATTGACGGACGATGGATGAGGACGAATTCGAGGACTACGACCGCGAGGTCGAGCTGGCACTGTACCGGGAGTACCGCGACGTCGTCTCGCAGTTCTCGTACGTCGTCGAGACCGAGCGCCGCTTCTACCTCGCGAACGAGGTGGACCTCGTGCGCCGCGACACCGAGCACGACTTCTACTTCGAGCTGACCATGCGCGACGTGTGGGTCTGGGACGTCTACCGCTCCGACCGCTTCGTGAAGTCGGTCCGCGTGCTGACGTTCAAGGACGTCAACGTCGAGGAGCTCTCGCGCAAGGAGTTCGAGCTCCCCAAGGAGCTCGCGCTCGACGAGTAGCGCCTCGGCGCCTCACTCCACGAGGATCCCCAGCTCGTCGATCGCCACGGCGGCTCCGCTCTCGAGCGAGCGGTTGCCGGCGATCCCGACCGCGATCGAGCGGAGCCCGTCGCGGTAGTCCGCCGCCCGACCGAGCGGATCCTCCGCCGCACCCCGGAACAGGTCGCGCAGCATCCGGTCGTCGCCGCCGCCGTGCCCGCCGCCCTCGGTGCGGATCGGGATCTCCTCGGCCGCCTGCCAGTGCCGCTGGAGCAGCAGGCGGTCGCTGTCGGGTCGAGGGCCGTAGTCCGCGGCCTCCGCACCGGCCAGCGAGGGATCCACGGCGATCCGCCCGTCCGGCCCGGGCAGTACGGCACCGCGTTCGACGACGTCGAGCTCAGCGCGGCCCCGGGTGCCGTTCACGGCGACGCGGTACCCCTCCCAGGGCGAGTGGGCGTTCAGCGAGTAGCTCAGCGTCGCTCCGCGGCGGTAGTCGACGACCAGTGCCAGGTTGTCCTCGATGGTGATCCCCGCGCCGAAGGCCGACTGGTCGCGCCGGTAGTCGTCGTGGTGCTCGGCCTCGAGGTAGAGCGCGCGCAGGCGCGGGTCGCGGCGCAGATCGAGGGCGAAGGGATCGGCCGCCGACGCGTCGCTGCTCCCGCGCTCGGTGCTCACCGGGACGCTCTGACGGGCGGCGTTGGCTTGGCCGTAGAAGCGCAGACCCCCCGAGGCGAAGACGCGCGACGGGACGTCGTCGATCCACCAGTTCACGAGATCGAAGTGGTGGGAGGCCTTGTGGACGAGAAGGCCCCCGGAGTTGCGCTTGTCGCGGTGCCAGCGACGGAAGTAGTCGGCGCCGTGCGCGGTGTCGAGGAGCCACTCGAACGTGATCGACGTGACGTCGCCGATCGCTCCGCCCGCGATCAGCTCCTTGAGGGCGGAGTTCCGGGGCGAGTAGCGGTAGTTGAAGGTGACGACCGGGTCGCGCCCGGTGTCGCGCGCGGCCTCGGCGACCAGTCGAGCACCGGCCTCGTCGATGGTGAGCGGCTTCTCGATCACGACGTCCACACCCGCGCGGAGGCAGCGGTCGAGGAGGCCGGCGTGGGTGACGTCGGGCGTGGTGATCACGACGCGGTCCACCCGCTCCTCCGCCAGTGCTCGCTCCAGCCCGTCCGGTCCGGCGAGCCGGGGTCGAGCGGCCGCGCCGTGCCGCAGCGCCGCCTCCGCCGCGTACTCGGCTCGCGTCGGATTCGACTCGATGACGGCGACCAGCTCGGCCACGTCGGCGTGGGGTCCGGCGATCGCCGCGATGTACATCTCGGCGCGGTGGCCGGAGCCCACGCCGACGTGGCCGAGCTGGTCGCCGTCATCGAGTCGAATCCGACGC
>NZ_JAMRYM010000148.1:0-5787 GCF_023743255.1 Rathayibacter rubneri
TACACCCAGGACCAACTCGACGAGATCGCCGAAGAACTCAACGGCCGCCCCCGCAAAACCCTCGACTGGGCCAACCCCGCCCAACGCCTCAACCAACTCCTCGTTGCACCAACCGATTGACCCCAACGGGTCTCGATACGCCCCTGCGGGGCTACTCGACCAGCAAGGACTCCTCTGCTGATCGAGCAGCCCGCGCAGCGGGCGTATCGAGATCGACGTCCTCCAGACCCTCACGGCATCAGCGGCAGCCGCCCCACGATCTTGTCGACCCGGTTCCGCGGCCCGACCAGGCTCACGGCCAGGTACTCGACCGCGTCCGTCCCGCCGCCCGCGACCGAGGCGAGGAACTCGTCGTACACACGCGTCTCCTGCGCGGCGACCGGCACATCCGCGACGAACACCTCGGGGTGCGCCTCGGCCTTCGCGCGGAGGGAGGCGAGCGCCGCCGCGTCGGCGACCAGGATCGAGCAGCCCGCCCAGGGCAGTCCGACGTGCACCGAGCCGTCCGCGTCGGGGGCGTCCGGGCCGAGCAGTCCCGTCACTCCGGCCGACGTGGCCGCCGCCGCGCAGACGGCCGCGTTGACCGCGCGGCCCGCGGGCAGCGACCCGTCGACGACGATCACCCACTTCAGTCGGGCGGAGCGGGTGGACGCGGCGGTGTCGATCTCGTCGGGCGCGAATCCGATGGGCATGGTGGTCTCCTCCTGAGCGGTGTGGGGGCTCGATGCTAGGGCGATGTGCGGGAGAGCCGCACGAGATCCGTATGAAGTACGGAGCCGACCCTAGAATGGCTCCCATGGACGAACTCGATGCGGCGATCCTGCGCGAATTGCAGTCGGATGCACGGAAGTCGAACCGCGACGTCGCGGCCGCCGTCGGGGTCTCGCCGACCACCGCGCTGGATCGCACGCGGGCGCTCCGGGCGCGCGGAGTGATCCGCGGGGCGGTGCTCGACGTCGATCTCGGAGCGATCGGCCGACCCGTGCAGGCGCTGATCGCGGTCCGCATCCGTCCTCCGTCGCGCGTCGCCATCGAGGCGTTCCGAGACTGGGTGTCGGCCCTGCCCGAGACCATCGGGCTCTTCGTCACGGCCGGCACCGACGACTTCGTGATCCACGTCGCCGTGCCCGACAACGACGCCCTCTACGCGTTCGTCATCGATCGGCTCACCCAGCGGCGCGAGGTCGCGGACGTGCGCACCTCGGTGGTCTACGAGCACCTGCGGAGCGCTCCGGCGATCCCGTGACGGGGATTCCTCGCGGAGATGTCGATATCCGTCCTCGCCGTTCGACGCCACAGTAGGAGGACGCATCCGGCGCCCCGGACACGAAGGAGAGAACCGTGAAGTACATGCTCATCATGCGCGCGACCGACGAGGCCAAGAAGGCCTACGAGTCGATCCCGTTCGACGAGATCATCACCCGGATGGGGCAGTACAACGAGGCCCTGATCACCGCGGGCGTGCTGCTCGCGGGCGACGGACTCGCCGACGACGTCGAGACGACCGGCTTCGTCGTCGACTTCTCGTCCGAGCCGCCCGCCGTCACCGACGGCCCCTACGGCGAGACCCACGAGCTGTTCAACGGCTTCTGGATGATCCAGGTCTCGTCCAAGGAGGAGGCGAAGGAGTGGGCGCTGCGCTGCCCGCTCGTCCCCGGCAACAAGCTCGAGGTGCGCCGTGTCACCGACGAGAGCGACTTCGCGGACTTCGCCGACAACGAGTACATCCAGAAGGAGGAGGGCTGGCGCGACGAGCTCGGGCAGGCCCGCTGACGATGGACGCGAGCCGGGCGGCCGTCGACGCGGTCTGGCGCATCGAGAGCGCCCGGATCGTCGCGACGCTCGTGCGGATGACCGGCGATGTCGGCCTCGCCGAGGACCTCGCTCAGGAGTCCCTCGTCGAGGCGCTGAAGCAGTGGCCGGAGTCGGGTGTGCCGCGGAATCCGGGGGCCTGGCTGACCGCGGTCGCCAAGCGGCGGGCGATCGACGGCTGGCGTCGCCGCGAGCGGCTCGACGATCGGTACCGCGCGCTGGCGCACGACCTGCAGGAGGGTGCGGAGGACGAGTGGGAGCCGATCGGCGACGACGTCCTCCGCCTCGTGTTCATCGCGTGCCACCCGGTTCTGTCGCGCGAGGCGAGCATCGCGCTGACCCTGCGACTGGTCGGGGGCCTCAGTGCCGAGGCGATCGCTCGGCTGTTCCTCGTGCCCGTCGCGACGGTGCAGCAGCGGATCGTGCGGGCGAAGAAGTCGCTGGCCGCGGCCGGTGCGCCGTTCGAGACTCCCGAGCCGGCGGAGTGGAAGGGGCGGCTCTCGGCCGTGCTCGGCGTGGTCTACCTGATCTTCACGGAGGGGTACGCCGCCACCTCCGGCGACCGCTGGGTGCGGAGCGAAGTGGCGGAGGAGGGGCTGCGGCTGGGCCGCGTCCTAGCGGGCCTGCTGCCGCGCGAGCCGGAGGTGCTGGGGCTGCTCGCCCTGATGGAGCTGCAGGCCTCGCGCTTCGCCGCGCGCACCGCGGCCGACGGCACTCCGGTGCTGCTGGAGGACCAGGACCGCACGCGCTGGGACCGCGCGCAGATCACCCGGGGCCGAGAGGCGCTGCTCCGCTCGGACCGGCTGGGCCGCGGGCGCGGCCCGTACGCGCTGCAGGCGGCGATCGCCGAGTGCCATGCGGTCGCTCCGAGCGTCGCCGGCACCGACTGGGAGCGGATCGCGCTGCTCTACGAGGTGCTGGGGCGGATCGCTCCCAGCCCCGTCGTGGAGCTCAACCGCGCGGTGGCGGTGTCGATGGCGACGGGTCCCGCGTCGGCTCTGCTGATCGTGGACCGGCTGGCGTCGGAGGGGGCGCTGCGGGGATCGCACCTGCTGCCGAGCGTGCGGGGGGAGCTGCTCGCGCGGCTCGACCGGAGGGAGGAGGCGCGCTCCGAGCTCGCGACCGCCGCCGCGCTGGCCGGCAACGACCGCACGCGCGCGCTGCTGGAGGCGCGGGCCGCGTCGCTGTGACGCGGGTCTCGATACGCCCCTTCGGGGCTGCTCGACCAGCAAGGGTGGAGGGGGCGCCTCTGCTGATCGAGCAGCCCGCGCAGCGGGTGTCTCGAGATCCGCCCCCGCCCGCAGTCAGGCCTCCGTCACCACCCCGCCCTCGACGCGCCACTGGCGGTTCAGCTGCACCGTCTCGAGCATGCGCCGGTCGTGGGTGACCAGCAGCAGCGTGCCCTCGTACGACTCCAGGGCCTGCTCGAGCTGCTCGATCGCCGGGAGGTCGAGGTGGTTGGTCGGCTCGTCGAGCACCAGGAGGTTCGTGCCGCGCGCCTGGAGCAGCGCCAGCGCCGCGCGGGTGCGCTCGCCCGGCGACAGCTCGCCCACAGGCCGCCCGACGTGGTCGGCCTTCAGGCCGAACTTCGCCAGCAGTGTGCGCACCTCGGCGGTCGGGTACTCCGGCACGAGGGCTTCGAAGGCCTCGGCGAGCGGTGCGTCGGAGGCGAGCATCGCCCTGGCCTGGTCGATCTCGCCGATCGCGACGCTGGTGCCGAGCGAGGCCGACCCGTCCTCGGGCGCGGCGCGGCCGAGCAGCAGCGACAGGAGGGTCGACTTGCCGGCGCCGTTGGGTCCGGTGATCCCGATCCGGTCGCCCGCGTCGACCTGCAGCGAGACGGGGCCGAGCGTGAAGGAGCCGCGGCGCGCGACCGCTCCGCTCAGAGTCGACACGACCGAGCTCGAGCGCGGCGCCGTGCCGATGGTGAAGGCCAGCTGCCACTCCTTGCGCGGCTCCTCGACCTCCTCGAGGCGCGCGATGCGGCTCTCCATCTGGCGCACCTTCTGCGCCTGCTTCTCGCTCGACTCCGACGACGCCTTGCGCCGGATCTTGTCGTTGTCGGGGGCCTTCTTCATGGCGTTCCGGACGCCCTGACTCGACCACTCGCGCTGCGTGCGGGCGCGCGAGACCAGGTCGGACTTCTGCTCCGCGAACTCGTCGTACTTCTCGCGGCGCTGGCGGCGCGCGGTCTCGCGCTCCTCGAGGTACGACTCGTAGCCGCCGCCGAAGACCGTGGTGGTGCCCTGCGCGAGATCGAGTTCGAGCACCCGGGTGACGCTGCGGCGCAGGAACTCGCGGTCGTGGCTGACCAGGACGACTCCTCCGCGCAGGCCGCGGACGAACGCCTCGAGGCGCTCGAGCCCGTCGAGGTCGAGGTCGTTCGTCGGCTCGTCCAGCAGCACGACGTCGAACCGCGAGAGGAGGAGGGCCGCGAGGCCCACGCGCGCGGCCTGCCCGCCCGACAGCGAGGTCATGAGGGAGGAGGCGGCCACTCCGCCCTGCCCGAGCGCGAGGCCGAGGTCGGCCAGCACCACGGGGGTCCGCTCGTCGAGGTCGGCCGCGCCGCTCGCGAGCCAGCGGTCGAGCGCGAGGGCGTAGCGGTCGGCGATGCTGCCGTCCGGATCGGGGTCGGCGAGAGCGGAGGCGGCCGCGTCCAGCTCGGCCGACGCCTCGGCGCAGCCCGTGCGGCGGGCGAGGTACGCCGAGACGGTCTCGCCCTCGCGCCGCTCGTGCTCCTGGGGCAGCCAGCCGACGAACGCGTCACCCGGAGCGAGCACGACCCGGCCGTCCAGCGGAGCGGTCTCGCCCGCGAGGATGCGCAGCAGGGTGGACTTGCCGGCTCCGTTCGCTCCCACGACGCCGACCACGTCCCCGGGGGCGACCGTGAGGTCGAGTCCGTCGAACAGGGTGCGGTGCGCATAGCCTCCGGAGAGGCCCTTGGCGACGAGGGTGGCGGTCACCGGTCCAGCGTAGGCGGCGCCGGGACGTGGATCCGGATCGCTAGAGGCTCTGGTAGCACGCGCGTCTAGGATGGCCGGATGAGCGAGACGACCCAGAGGAGCGGCGCCGGGTACTGGTACCCGGACGAGTCCTCCACCCGGCGCGCCGTCGAGGTGCTCAGCGCGATGCGCACCTACCGCGTCTCGGAGGTGGCGATGCGCCGCCGCACCCGCGAGAAGATGGCGATGGGCGAGACGGACCTGATCGCCATCCAGTACCTCTTGCGGCGCCAGCGGAGCGACGAGATCGTGAGCGCGAAGGACCTCGCCGCGCACCTCTCCATCTCCTCCGCCTCGACCACCGTGCTGATCGACCGTCTCGTCCGCAGCGGCCACCTCGTGCGGAAGCCGCACCCCACCGACCGGCGCGGCATCGTCGTCGAGGCCACCGTGGACAGCGACCGCGAGGTGCGCGAGACGCTCGAGCACATGCACCGGCGCATGCTCGAGATCGCCGAGGGTCTCGAGGCGGGCGAGGCCGAGGTCGTCGTCAACTTCCTTCGCCGGATGAGCTCCGCGGTCGACGAGATCGATGCCGAGGTCGAGGACGTCGACGCGGATCAGCCGCATTCCGAGAGTTAGCTAGATTCTCTAGTAGAAAGTCTGTCTAGAGATAGGCTGGGGCCATGGGTCAATTCCTCTACGGCACGCCGCCGGCCGTCATCGAGATCGAGGACCGGACCCTGGCTCATCTCCAGATCGTGATCTACGCCAAGTTCCGCCGCGACGAGCGCTTCCCGCTCACCCTCGACGCCATGCCCGAAGGGGCCCGCGGCCGGCACTCCTTCTGGATGAACCCCAACATCGCCCTGCAGTTCCACTTCGCGGGCAGCCGCCAGCCGACGATCAACCCGGCCTGGGTCGAGCTGCTCATGGACGCGGCCAACGGCGGAGGCGGCCTGCGCATGCTGCCGGAGCCGCACGCCTGAGCCGGACGCGGCGCGTCGGGTGCCGGCGCCCGTCTCCTAGGGTG
>NZ_JAMRYM010000149.1:0-5534 GCF_023743255.1 Rathayibacter rubneri
CCTCCGCTCCCCACCCCGATCGACCCCACCGCGGCCGACCCCGACCCTCTCGACGGAACCCGCTCATGAGAATCCGCATCCCCCAGATGATCCAGGCGGAGCTGCGCCGCCTCACCGCCACGCCCATGGCCCGCCTCGCGCTGATCGCGCTGATGCTCGTGCCGATCCTCTACGGCGGCCTCTACCTCTGGGCCAACCAGGATCCGTACGCGAAGCTCACGGACGTCCCGGTCGCCCTGGTCGTCGACGACACCGGCACGACCTCCGACGACGGCACCGTCACGAACACGGGCGACGAGGTCGCCGACCAGCTGCTCGAGGACCACGCCTTCGACTGGCACCGCGTCTCGTCCGCCGACGCCGCAGCGGGTGTGGACGACGGGACGTACGACTTCAGCGTCACCCTCCCCGCCGACTTCTCGGCCGCCCTCGCCTCGGCCGGGAGCGACGCGCCCCATCGCGCGAGCGTCGTCCTGACCACCAACGACGCCACGAGCTACCTCGCGAGCACGATCGGCGAGCAGGCGGCGAAGACCTTGCGCGCCTCCATCGTCGAGAAGGTCGACGAGGAGGCGGCCGCGCAGTTCCTGGTCGGCCTCGCGACGATCCGCGGCGACCTGGGCCGCTCCGTCGGCGAGGGTCGCGGTCTGCGCCGGCGACGCCGCCCTCGCGACGCAGGCCGACACCGTCGGGGCCGCCTCCCAGCAGGTCGCCGACAGCGTCCCCGTGGTCCGCGGAGACATCGAGGCGAGTCTTCAGGAGTCGGGGCTCGACCCCGCCCGCATCGCCGAGATCCTCGCGCTGCTCGACCCGCTCGGCGACGACGCCCTGGCCGCGAACGCGCAGGCGCAGGGGCAGGTCGCCCTGATCGACCGGCTCGCAGGAGGCGCGCAGCAGGTCGCGACCGGAGCGCAGGCTCTCGCGGACGCGACTCCGACCCTCACCGCCGGCATCTCGACCGCCGCCGACGGGTCGTCGCAGCTGGCGAGCGGAGCGGCGACCGCCGCGACCGGAGCGCGGTCCGCGGCCGACGGCGCCGCGACCGTCCGCGACGGCGCCGCCTCCCTGCGCGACGGCTCGGCGACCCTCCGCGACGGGCTGGGAGATCTCACCGCCGGCCTCGACGACCTCACCACGGGCGCCGCGACGCTCCGCGACGGCCTCGAGGACGGCGTCGTCGCGATCCCCGACCGCTCGGCCGAGCAGCAGGCGACCCAGGCGTCGGCCATCGCCGACCCCGTCGAGGTCGACCGGAGCGAGGTCGCCTCGGCCGGGACCTACGGCGCCGGGCTCGCCCCGTTCTTCGCGAGCCTCGCCGGCTGGATCGGGATCTACGCGCTGTTCCTCATCGTGAAGCCGGTCTCGCGCCGCGCCATCACCGCCCTGCACTCGCCGATCCGGGTGACCCTCGCCGGCTGGCTGACCCCCGGGCTGCTCGGGGTGATCCAGATGGCCGGGCTGTTCGCGATCATCTCGCTGGCGCTGGGCTTCGACGTCGCGTCGCCGGTCGGCGTCTACGGGGTCATGGCGCTCGCCTCGCTCACGTTCGCGGCGATGATCCTCGCGCTCAACGTCTGGCTCGGCAGCGTGGGGCAGTTCCTCGGCCTCGTGCTGATGGTGGTGCAGCTGGTGACCGCGGGCGGCACGTTCCCCTGGCAGACGCTGCCCGCTCCGCTCGCCGCCCTGCACCACGTGCTGCCGATGGGCTTCGCGACGGACGCCGTCCGGCAGCTGATGTACGGCGGCGACGGAGCGGCGGCGCTGCAGGACTCCCTCGTCCTGCTCTGCTGGCTCGTCGGCGGCCTCGCGCTCGCGATGATCGGAGTGGTCCGCATGACGCGGTTCCGCACCCTGCGCGACCTGCAGCCCTCGCTGATCGGCTGACGCGGCGCCTCCGCCCGCACCCAGCGGAGCGGAGGCCCCGCCGATAGCATCGGGGGATGGCAGCACATCGCGGCGAGGTCGAGGCCTGGCTCACGGACATGGACGGCGTGCTCGTGCACGAGAACAAGGCGCTCCCCGGCGCGCCCGAGCTGATCCAGGAGTGGACCGACGCGGGCGTCCCGTTCCTGGTGCTGACCAACAACTCGATCTTCACTCCGCGCGACCTGTCCGCGCGACTGCGGGCCTCGGGCCTGCACGTGCCGGAGGAGCGCATCTGGACGAGCGCGCTCGCCACCGCCGACTTCTGCGCCTCGCAGATGCCCGGCGGCAGCGCCTTCGTGATCGGCGAGGCCGGCATCACGACCGCGCTGCACGAGGCCGGTTTCATCATGACCGAGACCTCGCCCGACTACGTCGTCGTGGGCGAGACCCGCAACTACTCCTTCGAGGCGATCACCAAGGCGATCCGGCTGATCATCGGCGGCGCCCGCTTCATCGTCACGAACCCCGACGCCACGGGTCCGAGCTCCGAGGGCGTCATGCCCGCGACGGGAGCGATCGCCGCGCTCATCACCAAGGCGACCGGCAAGGACCCGTACGTGGTCGGCAAGCCGAACCCCATGATGTTCCGCTCGGCGATGAACAAGATCGGCGCGCACAGCGAGAACACCGGCATGATCGGCGACCGGATGGACACCGACATCGTGGCGGGCATCGAGGCCGGTCTGCACACCGTCCTCGTGATGACGGGCATCAGCGATGCGGCCGAGATCGAGCGCTACCCGTTCCGCCCCGACGAGGTGCTCAGCGGCGTCCACGAGCTGCTGTCGGGCGAGCCGCTCGAGTCGGAGTTCCCGCCGGACGTCGTGGTCTGAGCCCGGCGCGCTCGCCCTCAGAACCGGACGTGCTGCAGCACCCAGGCGTGCATCGCGACCGCGGCGGCCGCCGACGCGTTGATCGAGCGGGTCGAGCCGAACTGCGATATCTCGAGCACGGCCTCGGACGCGGCGAGCGCCTCCTCCGACAGCCCCGGCCCCTCCTGCCCGAACAGCAGCACGCAGCGCTCGGGCAGAGCGAAGGTCTCGATCGGCACGCATCCGGGCACGTTGTCGATCGCGATGATCGGCAGTCCCTCCTCGCGCGCCCAGTCGACGAGACCGGCGACCGCCTCGTGGTGCTGGACGTGCTGGTAGCGGTCGGTGACCATCGCGCCGCGCTTGTTCCACCGCCGTCTGCCCACGATGTGCACGCCCCGCGCGCCGAACGCGTTGGCGCTGCGCACGATCGAGCCGATGTTCATGTCGTGCTGCCAGTTCTCGACGGCGACGTGGAACGGATGACGGGTGCGGTCGAGCTCGGCGACGATCGCCTCCATCCGCCAGTAGCGGAAGCGGTCGACGACGTTGCGCGCGTCGCCCTTGTCGAGCAGCTCCGGATCGAGGCGCTCGTCGGCGGGACGCTCGCCGATCCAGGGGCCCACGCCGTTCGTCGTGGCCTCGACGGAGGCGGCCGGGCCGGCCTCGCGCGGCGTCTCGTTCTCGTCCACGATCGGCAACCCTACAAGCAGGACACGCTTCGGTGACGACCGCCCGGAGCGCCTTCCGCCGCCGCGCCGCGCGGCTCGATACTGGCGCGGGAGCACGACGAGACGGCTCCCGCGAGGAGACCACGATGATCCGCTCCCACCCCGCCCTGCGCGCCACCGCGGTCGCCGGCGCCGTCCTGCTCGCCGTCGCGGGCTGCACTCCGAGCGCACCCGAGCCCACCGCGACGGGGACCGCCTCGGCGACGTCCGCTCCCACGGCGGCTCCGACGAGCAGCGCCACGAGCACTGCCACGAGCACTCCCACGGCGATCGCCGACGCTCCTGCCGCTCCGCCGGCCCTGACCGACCTCGTGCTCGACGTCGACGGCCTGCACACCCCCGACGGCACGGGCTCGCTGATCCAGGGCGAGCCGGTGCCCGCCGATGCCGGAGGCGCGGCCCTCGCGGTCGTCGATCCCGACTTCTGCGAGCAGGTCTGGGCGGACAACGGAGTCGAGCCGATCGGCTCCTCCGCGCGCTGGCTCGCGAACTACCCGCGCGATCCCGCGTCGGAGGCGCTCGGCGGCGCTCCGTTCTGGCCCGTCGTGGACGGGGAGTCCGGTCCCCTGCTCAGCCTGATCCTCGGCAGCCCGTCGATCACCACCGACGAGGGCGTCGGCATCGGCTCGCCCCGCTCCGCCGTCGAGGCGGCGTACGGCGGCACGGCGATCGAGACCCGCTCCGACTCCCCGGACTACGTGGACGCCTACACGCTGCTCGGCGACCGCTCGAGCCTGACCTTCGAGGTGCTGAAGTCGACCGATCTGGTCGTCTTCGCCCACGTGGACCCTCTGACCGAGGAGCCCCTCGTGCTCTACGCGAGCGACGGGGGGCCGTACAGCTGCGGGCTGGTCTGAGCGTCAGCCGGCCGGGGTGCCGGTGAGCGCGCCGATCAGCTCGCCGCCGCCCGCGCGGTCGACGAAGCAGAAGTAGCGCCGCTCGCCGGAGTCCCACTGCTCCTGGGTGACCGGGAAGGACGCCGAGACCTGGACGTCGCCGTACGCCTCGGCGCCGAGGACGTCGACGACTCCGGTGGCCTGGCAGAGCGTGGCGACCGAGAGCGCGAGCGCGTCCTGACCGGGGAACGCCTCCTCGGTCAGCTGAGCGGTCGCGACCATCTCGCCCGTGTGCGCGGTGGCGCAGTCGACGACGGTGAACTCCTCGGCCCAGACGGAGTCGAAGGGCTGCAGGCACTCGCCGCCGAGCAGGTCGCTCCACGCGTAGGTGCCGGCGGGCAGCGGTCCGACGGTCGGCAGCTCGGCCGTGGGCTCCGCGGTCGGTGCGGCGCTCGCCTCCTCCGAGGGAGTCGTGGCGACCGGAGCGGGCGCCGAGGCATCGGAGTCGTTCCCCGCCGTGATCCGGTAGCCCACGACCGCGAGCGCGGCGAGCACCACGACGACGCCGAGCGCGATGAGCGCGATCAGGAGTCGACGACGGCTCCTGGTGCGGTCGGGGGAGGGCGCGGCGAGCGCGGTGATGCTGGGCGGCTCGGTGGCCGAGCCGACGGAGGCGGCACGGTCGGATCGAGGAGCCGGGGCGGGCGGCGCCGTCCGCCCTCGAGGGGCCCGCGGGGTCTTCTCGCGAGGGGTCCTCGGGGTCTTCTCACGAGGCGTGCGCGGCGTCTTCTCGCGCGGCTCCTTGGCGGGTCGACTGCGGGAAGTCCTCTCCCGCGCGGCGGACGCGTTCACGTGAGCGGCGGCGGGCGTGGTGGAGAACGGCTTCCCGTCGTCCGCGATCCCGGCGGTCGGGGGCGTCGGAGCGGCGTCCTGATCGGAGGCCTCCGCGGCGTCCGCGCCGTCGGCGGACGCGTCGGCGCCGGGCTCGGTGGGCTCGAGGTTCCAGGCGAAGGCGGTGCCGCGCCAGAGCTCCTCGTCGCCGCCGTCGTCGTCCGGGTCCTCCTGCGGAGCGACGACGTCCTCCCACACCGGAGGCTCGTCCCAGCCGCCGCGGGGGTCCGGCCAGTGGTAGACGGTGCCGCTCGGAGCGGTGTCGCGCTGCGACGGAGGAGTGGCGCCCTCGGGGCGGTCGCCGCGCGGCTCGCGGGGTTCGGGCTCGACGCGGAGAG
>NZ_JAMRYM010000150.1:0-5475 GCF_023743255.1 Rathayibacter rubneri
CGCGCTCGGCCATCAGCGCGTAGATCGTCACGAGGTCGGTGCCGGGCACCTTGGCGAGCGGGTTCCAGACGAGCAGGTCGATCGCGCCGAGCACGACGACGGCGAGCAGGAGCGCCGCTCCCCCGAGGGCGACCGGGACCCGCTGCCGCCGCGTCGCGACGCGGCGGCAGCGGGTCCCGGTCGCCCTCGGGGGAGCGGCGCTCCTGCTCGCCGTCGTCGTGCTCGGCGCGATCGACCTGCTCGTCTGGAACCCGCTCGCCAAGGTGCCCGGCACCGACCTCGTGACGATCTACGCGCTGATGGCCGAGCGCGACGGCTTCTCCCTCCAGCCCACGCTCGTGATGACCGCGATCTGGGCGGCCTTCTGGGCCGTGCCCGCCCTGCTCGTGGCGGCGCTCGCCGTGCACCGCGCGGGCGGCGCACTCACTCCGCGACGCCTCGCGATCGTGCTGCTCTCGCTGATCGGTGGCGCGATCTTCTTCCGCTTCTTCACCGGCTTCGGCATCGGCATGTCGATCGCCGACACGTTCGGGATCTCGGGCGGCGACGGCTCGGTGATCTCGGCCCTGCTGCCGTACGTCGGCCAGCTGTCGCTCGCGGGCGCCGCGATCCTGCTGGGCTGGGCCCCGCGGGTCGTCGTGCGGCCGGCCGAGAGCACCGTGGCCGCGTAGCCGCAGGAGAACGTCGGCTGCGAGCGGGATCCCTCGGCGGTCAGCGGTCGGACCCCTGCTCGGCCGGGGTGCACGCAGAAGCGGGGCCGACTCGCGTCGACCCCGCTCCCGTACTGCTGCGCGCGCGGTACTTCTGCGCGCGCCGTCCTACTGCTCGCTCGGGCGGCGGCGCCTCGTCAGGGCGAGGGCCGCTCCTCCTCCCGCCACGAGGGCGAAGGCGAGGGCGGCGAGACCGGTCGTCCCCTCCGCTCCGGTGTGCGCGAGGGCCGCAGCGGGCTTCGCGGTGCCGGGCTTCGGAGTGGAGGACGGCACGGGCGCGACGGGAGCCGCGCTCGCGGTCGGAGCCGTCGTGGGCTCCGCTGTCGGCTCGGCGGTCGGTGCGACTGTCGGTGCGACGGTCGGCTCCGGGGTCGCGGTCGGTTCCGGAGTCGGCTCCGTCGCCACCAGCTCCGGCGTCGACGCCGGTGCCACGCGGTGCATCGTCGCCTGCTCGTAGTCGTACGACATCGCCAGCAGCTCGGCGTCCTGGCTGCGCGGAGCGGCCAGTTCGAGGCCCGCGGCCGCACCGGTCGAGGTGAAGCCGGCCGGCAGCGAGACGGTCGGCACCCCGGTGTTGGCGCCGACGTCGCAGAACGTCGTGCCCGCCCACTCGGGTGTCGCCGAGGTGGCGCTGGTCGGCATCGCCAGGGCGTCGAGGTCGTTGTCGAGGAAGAACCGGTCCATCGCCGCCTTGCCCGCGTCCTGTGCGGCGATCGCCGCGTCGTAGGCGGGATTCGGGAGATCCGCGTTGCTCTCGAAGAACGCCACGTCGTCAGGCAGCAGGGAGGTCTTCCCGTCCGCGATGACGTCCGAGAAGGTCAGCGCCTCCGCCGGCTCGGTGAGCGCGGCGAGGCCCTCGGGCCAGGTCGCCTCGGTGGTGGCGAAGAACGAGTCGATGCTCGGCCGCATGTCGAGGTAGCCGCCGCTCACGAGCGTGCCCGAGACGAACTCGCGGGTGAACGTCGGGACCTCGACGATCTCGGCGCCCTGCGCACGCAGGTCGAGGACGGCCTGGTCGATCAGCGCGGTGGTCTCGGCGAGACCGGGGCGGGCCGGATCCTCCTCGTAGTCCCAGCGCACGTAGCCGATGCGCTTGCCCTCGAGGGCGGTGTCGCTGAGTCCCTCGACGTAGGCCGAGCTGTCCTGCTCGTCGGCGATGACGGTGAGCGGGTCGGTCGGATCGAACCCGGCCAGCACCTCCATCAGCAGCGCCGCATCGGTCACCGTCGTCGTCATCGGCCCCGAGACGTCCTGGCGGGGCGACAGCGGGACGATGCCCGTGACGCTGGTCAGACCCATCGTGGGGCGGTAGCCGACGAGGCTCTGGTGCGCGCTCGGGCCCACGATCGAGCCGCAGGTGTCGGTGCCGAGGCCTGCGGGGGCGTAGCCGGCCGCGACGGCCGCGCCCGTTCCTCCGCTCGAGCCGCTGGCGCTGTTGGCCTGGTTGTAGGGGTTGTTCGTGCGGCCGCGCTCGGAGCTGAGCGTGTAGGTGCCGTGCCACGCGAACTCGGCCATGTTCGTCTTCGCCAGGATGATCGCGCCCGCGTCGCGCAAGCGCTGCACCGCGGTGGAGTCGAGCTTCGTCTGGTAGGTGTGCAGCGAGGCGCTGCCGGCCGTCGTCGGCATGTCGAACGTGGCGTAGTTGTCCTTCACCAGGATCGGGATGCCGTGCAGCGGTCCGCGGACCTCGCCCGCCGCGCGCTCGGCATCGAGGGCGGCGGCCGTGTCGAGGGCGTCGGGGTTGGCGAGGATCACGGCGGCGAGGCCGGGCTGGTCGCCGTAGGGGTCGTCGTAGGCGGCGATGCGGTCGAGGTACTGCTGAGTCAGGGCGACCGACGTCGTCGCTCCGGACTCGAGGAGGGCGAGGGCGTCGGTGATGCTGAGGTCGACGACGACGGCGGGCGCGGTGGCGGGGGCCGTCGCGCCGACGGCGGCGGGGGCGGTGATCGCCGCGCCGAGCGCGAGGCCCGAGCAGAGTGCGGCGGCGGCGGAGAGTCGGGCGACCCTCCGGAAGGAGGAGTGAGACAAGCGGAGACCTTCGGATCGAGTGGGAAGAGGCTTGGAACCTCCCCAGTCTTCGGGCCGCGTGTTGCGGATCCGTTTCCGACCGGTTTCGATCTCGGCCCATCAGGCCCGTCGCTGCGTTCAACCGCGGTCGAGAAGCGCTGCGAGCACTCCGCTCGTCACGAGGGCCCAGCCCACGAGCAGGGCGGCGCCGACCGCCCCGAGCAGGATCGCGACCGCGCGCCGCTCGCTCCGGGTCACCGCGCGGCCTCGGGAACGGAGAGTTCCTCCGGGACGAACGTCAGGATGTCGCCCGGCTGGCAGCCCAGCACCGAGCAGATCGCCTCGAGCGTCGAGAAGCGGATCGCCTTCGCCCGCCCGTTCTTCAGGATCGACACGTTCGCGGTCGTGATGCCGATGGCCGACGCCAGGTCGGTGACCGACATCTTCCGCTTCGCGAGCTCGACGTCCAGGTGCAGCACGATCGCCATCAGACCACCTCCGCCAGCTCGCTGCGCTGCTCGACGGCGAGGTGCAGGAGCCGCCGCATCACCATGACGAGCAGGGCGAGCGTCGCGCTCGACACGGCGACGAGTCCGAAGGCGAGCGCCGGGATCGGAGCCGGCACCACCGCGAGCACCGCGACCGCTCCTCCGAGGGCCAGCACCGCTCCGAAGAGGAACGCGCCGATCGCGAGGTCGACCCAGAGATCGGAGCGGTGGTCGCCCGAGAAGAGCGCGTCGTCGCGCACCAGCGACACCAGCCGCCAGACCGACACCAGGACCACCTCGATGCAGAGCACGCCGGCGACGATCACGGCGACCAGCACGCCGTCGGTCGGCCCACCGTCGAGCGCGTTCAGGGCGAAGGGGCCGACCGCCGCCTGCACGAGGACGCAGCCGAGCAGCAGCACGGCGAGCATGCCGCGGAGCGCGACGAGGAGAGGGCGGGGCATCAGGTCCTCCAGAGGGGGTGGCGTATCGTTGCTCGTGCGGTTCGTATCGAAAATCGATACTGTCACCACCCGTCGCCCTTCGACAAGACTCCCTTCCGAGAGTCGGATGCCCGGGTCGGCCGGGATGCGTCCTCACAAGTCAGGCTGAGCGGGCCGATTCGCGGCCTTTTCACCGCGTTCGGCCGTCCCGGCCTCAGTTGTGCGGTTCGGACCCGGGCCTCTGCAACCGCAGACCCCTCAGACCCCGGCGCCCTCGAACGCGTCGCGGTACAGCTCGGTCAGCTCGGGCGAGCTCGGACCGGTGAGTCCGCAGCCCAGGAGCGACTCGGCGTCGGCCGCGACCAGGTAGTCGATCCCCGTCTCCCACGCTGAAGGAGCGCCGCGCGGCGTGCTGACGGTGACGCTGTCGCCGATGTCGCCCCGGTACCGCTCGATCACGCGCAGCGTCACCGTTCCCTCGTCGATCGAGCGGACCTCCGCGCGGAACGCGACCTGCGCCTCGCCGAGCGCGGCGGCCGGATCCGTCGGGCAGCCGTTGCTCGTGCTCGCCAGGCGCGCCGAGGACGTCGCGAGGGCGAACGCGAGGGGCAGGAGGAGGGACGCGATCGCCGCGACGGCGAGCGCGCCGACCCCCGCGATGAGCCAGGGCGAGCGTCGTCGGGGCGCCGCGTCGTCGCGGTCGGCGCCCGAGAGGACCGTCGAGAGATCGGCTCCCGAGAGCGGGGGGAGGGCCGCGGCCGGATCGATCGAGCGCAGCAGTCCGCGCAGCTCGGCGCCGACCTCCGGTGCGCCGGGCTGCCGCAGGGCGTCCGCCATCCGCGCACGACCCCTCGCCAGCTGGATCGACGCCTCCTCCTCGGGCATGCCGAGCACGATGCCGATCGCGTGCGGGTCCAGCCCGTCCCAGGCCCAGAGCCGCAGGGGCTCCGCGTCCGACTCCGCGACGCGCGAGAGGACCAGGCGCACGCGCTCGTGGACCACGCGCGACTCCTCGTCGGACTGCAGCTGCGGCGGCTCGACCAGGGCGAGGCGCTGGGCCAGGAGGGACTGCCGGCGCTGGGCCCGCAGGGAGCTGCGCAGGAGCGCGCGGGCGACGGCGAGCGACTTCGCCACGGGGTCGGGCGGGCCGATCCGCCGCTCGCGGAGCACTCCGAGCGTCAGCCCGAGGACGGCGTCGGCCGTGGCGGCGTCGGCGCGTCGCCACAGGTAGCGGCGGACCGGGTCGGCGACCGCGGCGGCGACCGCGTCGAAGCGTTCGGCGTCGGCGAGAGGATCGTGCATGTCCTCATGGTCCCCCGCCGGAGCGTCTCGCGCACGTCGAGGCCCGGTCCGGGCGCCGCTACCGCGTCGTCCGGGCGCCGCTACCGCGTCATCGAGGCGATCGTCCCGATGAGGGCGACGACCTGGATCGCCGTTAGCAGCCAGCCCACGATCACCGCGTAGACGGCGAACCCCCAGCCCGCGCGACCGGAGCGGCGGATCCGCGACCGCGCGAGCACGCCGCAGACGACCGCGGCCGGACCCACGAGGAACGCGAGGACGAATCCGGCGATCGCCAGCGGCTCCACGACGGGATCCGTGACCAGTCCGGCCTCCCTGCGCGCACGCCCCTGCGCGAACGACACGGGAACGGCGATCGCGAGCACGAGCACGGGCGAGAGCACGAGGAGGACGATCGCGAGATGCCAGCCGACGAGTCCTGAGAACATCCCGCGAGCCTACGGAGCCCGGACGCGACGGGCGTCACCCGCGCGGGGGAGTTCTCCGCCACTCCCGCGGCGGCCGTCGATCGCTAGCCTGTACCCC
>NZ_JAMRYM010000151.1:0-5426 GCF_023743255.1 Rathayibacter rubneri
GACAGGAGCCGCCCCCGACGGATCGGGGGCGGCTCCTGTGCTGCTGCAGCGGGTGCTACTCGGCGGCCGGGGTCTCCTCGGCGGGAGCGGCGACCTTCTTCTTGGCGGGGGCGCGCTTCTTCTTGGGGGCCGGCACAGGCTCCTCGGCGGGCTCGTCGACCACGGGCGCGTCCTCGGCGGCGGGGGCCTCGTCGACGACCGGGGCCTCGTCCGCGGAGGGGGCCTCGTCGGCGGGCGCGTCCACGGAGGCCTCGTCCTTCTCGTCCTCGTCGCCGGGGACGGCGGTGAAGGCGGTCAGGTCGACGGCCTTGCCGTCGGTGTCGACGACCTTCGCCTTGCCCAGGACGATCGCGAGCGCCTTGTTGCGGGCGACCTCGCCGACCATCTGGCCGATCTGGTTGTTCTCGGACAGGATCTTGATGAACTCGTTCGGCTCCATGCCGTACTGCGCAGCACCCTGGATGAGGTACTGGGTGAGCTCGTCCTGGCTGACCTGGACCTTCTCCTGCTCGACGACGTGGTCGAGCAGGATCTGGGTCTTGAAGGTCTTCTCGCTCGCCTCGGTGACCTCGGCGCGGTGCTCGTCGTCCTCGAGGCGGTTCTCGCCCTCGAGGTGGCGGTGCACCTCGTCCTCGACGAGCGACGCGGGGACCGGCACCTCGACGAGGGCGAGGAGGGCGTCGACGAGCTTCTCGCGCGCCTGGCCGCCCTGGCCGAAGGTCTTCTGCTGAGCGGCCTGCTCCTGGAGCGACGCGCGCAGCTCGGCGATCGTGTCGAACTCGCTGGCGATCTGCGCGAAGTCGTCGTCGGCGTCGGGGAGCTCGCGCTCCTTCACGGCGGTCAGGGTGACGGCGATCTCGGCCTGCTCGCCGGCGTGGTCGCCGCCGAGCAGAGGAGCGGTGAAGGTGGTGCTCTCACCGGCGGTCAGCGAGTCGAGCGCCTCATCGATGCCCTCGATCAGCTCGCCGGAACCCAGCTCGTAGGAGATCGCGTTGGCGGTGTCGACCTCGACGCCGTCGATGGTCGCGATCAGGTCGATCTGGGCGAAGTCGCCCGTCTTCGCGGGACGGTCGACGGTGACGAGCGTGCCGAAGCGGCTGCGCAGGCGGTCGAGCTCGGCGTCGACGTCGGCGTCGGTGACCTCGGCCGCGTCGACCGTGAGCTCGATGCCCTCGTAGTCGGGCACGTCGACCTCGGGACGGACGTCGACCTCGATCGCGAGCTCGAGGTCGCCGGTGAAGTCCTTGTCGCTCGGCCAGGCGACGATGTCGGCCTGCGGGCGGCCCAGCGGGCGCACCTCGGTCTCGCGGACGGCCTCGCGGTAGAAGCCGTCGAGGCCTTCGTTGACCGCGTGCTCGAGCACGGCGGCCTTGCCGACGCGCTGGTCGACGATCGCCGGCGGGACCTTGCCCTTGCGGAAGCCGGGGACGTTGATCTGCTCGGCGATGTGGCCGTAGGCGTGCGTGATGCTGGGGCCGAGCTCGTCGGGGGTGACCGAAATCGCGAGCTTCACGCGGGTCGGGCTCAGCTTTTCTACCGTGGTCTTCACGTGAGGGGATCTCCTGTGCTGGTTGGTGTCGGCGCCGTGCAACCGGTCGTCACGGGTCGAGGTCTTCACGATGAGAATCGTGGTCGGGGCGACAGGATTCGAACCTGCGACCTCCCGCTCCCAAAGCGGGCGCTCTAGCCAAGCTGAGCTACGCCCCGGATGCGCGGGCCGGGGCACCGTGCTGTGAGACTCTCGTCGAGCCGTCCCCGCACGTCCGCTCTCGCGACACGCCGAAATGGCCTTCGCAAGTGTACTCCACGGCGAGTCGACCGACCGGAACACCCTCCGGCCCGCGCGCCGCGACCCTCGGTGCCGACACCCCGCTGCGGATGTACTACAGTGTCATGGTGCCCGGTCGAGAGATCGGCTCGGACAACCTGGTCAGCGGCGGATGAGTCGCGAATCCGGGGCTGTAGCTTAGTGGTAAAGCCTCTGTCTTCCAAACAGATGATGCGAGTTCGATTCTCGTCAGCCCCTCCATCACGTCGAAGAGCCCCTGCCGAACGCAGGGGCTCTTCGACGTTCCGGCCCTCCGTGCGACGGATCGTCGCGACTGCGCGGGTGCTCTACGAGACGTCCTCCGCGCCGCGGTGCAGCTCGGCGAGGGCGAGGTACGACTCCGCGTTCCGACGGATGTCCGCACGCTCCGGGTCGGTCAGCTCGCGGCGCACCTTCGCCGGCACCCCGGCGACCAGCGAGCCGGGCGGGATCACCGAGCCCTCGAGGACGACCGCCCCGGCGGCGACGAGGGATCCGGTGCCGATGACCGCTCCGTTCAGGACTGTCGCGTTCATCCCCACCAGGACGTCGTCCTCGAGCGTGCAGCCGTGCAGGACGGCGTTGTGCCCGACCGAGACCCCGGCTCCGATGGTCGCGTCCGAGCCGGCGTCGACGTGGACGACCACGCCGTCCTGGAGGTTGCTGCCCGCGCCGAGCCTGATGGCGGCGCTCTCGGCTCGGAGGACCGCGCCGTACCAGACGCTCGCGCGCTCTCCCACTTCGACGTCGCCGACGAGGACGGCGCCCGGGGCCGCCCACGAGGTGGCGGCGAGACGCGGGGCGCACCCCGGGCCGAGTCCGAGGACGCGAGGACCTCGCGCGCTGGTGTCCGTCATGACGACCGGTCCTCTCCTTCGACGATGTCTACCCGGGCATCCTCGCACCTCCGCCCGGATGATCCCTTCCCCGACATGTGCTGGGCAGATCCTGGGAAAGCGCTCGCTGTGTCATCGGTGGAGGTTCGCGGGGATTCGCATCGCGCGCCTATCGTGACGAGGTCCGGGAGGCCGCCCGGGCAGGTTCAGGGGGACGACGGAATGGCTTCGATCAAGCGCGGTGGCCTGCTGGCCGCACTGGCAGCACTGGTGGTGCTGCCGATGGCGGTCTCCGGAGCGGGGAGCGCCGCGGTCGCCGCGACGGACACCGTCCGGCCCACCGTCTCCATCACCGCCCCCGGCGACGGCGCGACCGTCTCGGGCACCACCGCATTCCGAGCCGCCGCCGCCGACGCCGTCGGCGTGACGCAGGTGTCGTTCTGGTCCGGCACCACCCGGCTCGGATACGCAGTGAAGGACGGCGCCGGGTGGTCGCTCCCCCTCGACACTCGGGTGCTGGGCACGGGGATCCGGCCGATCACGGCCAAGGCCCGGGACGCCGCGGGGAACATCGGCACGAGCGCAGCGGTCCGCGTGACGGCGGCGAGCACCTCGACCCCGACACCGTCGCCCACTCCGATCGGCACGGTGGCCCCGCAGCCGACCAGCACTCCCGGTCCCGCGCCGACCGCGACCGCCTCGGCGACGCCGCGGCCGACGGCGCCCTCCGGTCCGGACACCGTGAAGCCGTCGACCGTCATCACCGCCCCCGCGAACGGCTCCACCGTCTCCGGCCCCGTGACCTGGATCGCCTCGGCCTCCGACGCCGTCGGCGTGACGGCCGTCTCCTTCTGGGAGGGCTCGACCCGGCTCGGCAACGCCGTGCAGCGGCCGAGCGGCGACTGGGGGCTCACCACCTCGGCGACGGCCCTCGCCGCCGGTCCGCACACCGTCATCACGAAGGCCCGCGACGCCGCGGGGAACATCGGCAGCAGCGCCGCGGTGCGGATCACGGTCTCCTCGACCCCCGTCCCGACCGCGACTCCGACTCCCACGCGCACCCCCGCGCCGACCGCGAGTCCGACTCCGACCGCGAGTCCGACGGCCACTCCGACCGCGACCGCGAGCCCCACTGCCACTCCGACCGCGACCGCGACGCCGAAGCCGACGACGACGCCCGCTCCTCCCGCGACGGGGGTCCCCGCGCCCCTGGCCGCCTGGGACTTCACGGAGCCCAGCGGTCCGTACTACTCGACGGCCGGCGATCTCCCGCTCCTGCAGGCGGGCAAGACCCTCGCGACCCGCGCGTCGACGCCCTGGGGCACGGGAGTGGACATGACGGGCACCAGCTTCCTGCGGGTGCCCGCCGAGAACGCGGGCCGCCTGACGATCGGCAGGACCGGGAACGCGGTCACGGTCGCGAGCTGGGTCTACATGACCGACACCAGCACGGGCTACGTGGCGGGTGCGTGGAACGAGCACGGCACGGTCCAGGGCCGCTCCTACGGGCTCTTCTACGACCTCGGCCTCTACGGCGGCGACGAGCGCACCGTGTTCCACGTCTCGAGGACCGGCGGACCGACTCCCGGCTACCCCTACTCGCGCGACTACTCAGCCTCGGGGAACCTCTTCACGCGCAACGTCTGGCAGCTGCACGTCGGGACCTACGACGGCACCTACGCCACGTCGTACCTCGACGGCACCGCGGTCGCGTACCCGCGGTTCGTCGACAACCAGAGGAACACCTACGCGAAGAACCCTTACTACTACCCGGACGGGCTGAACCCCAAGGCGGCCGACTTCACCGTCGGTGCCGTCGAGTTGACGTCCGGCCCGGGCAACTACGCGAAGGGGACCTTCGCCAAGGTCCGGGTCTGGGATCGCGCACTCA
Source organism: Rathayibacter rubneri (assembly GCF_023743255.1). Classification (NCBI taxonomy): domain Bacteria; kingdom Bacillati; phylum Actinomycetota; class Actinomycetes; order Micrococcales; family Microbacteriaceae; genus Rathayibacter; species Rathayibacter rubneri. The sequence continues at coordinate 4,535 of NZ_JAMRYM010000151.1, forward strand.
CGCCGGACCAGGTCCGGGCGATCTACGAGGCGGAGCGGCCCGCCGGCATCGGCGGCTGACACGGATGCGCCCGCACGGGATCAGGATGCAGATGCGCGGGATCGCCCCCGGGATCCGGCCCCGGATGTCCCCGCCGCGGGCTCAGAGCGGCAACGAGAGCGTCGTCGGACTCGCGACGAGACGGGACGACCCGCACGGCGGCGACCCGGCAACGGGTGAAGGGAGTGCACGGTGACCCACCAGGAGGGACGACGAGGTCGCCTCGGGACGGTCCTGGTCCTCGCGCTCGTCGCGGCGGCCTTCACCGCGCCCGGCAGTGCCGCGCTGGCCCCCGCGTCGGCGGCGTCGGCGGCGGGCGACACCGTCAAGCCGATCGTGTCGTTCCTCGCGCCGACGAGGGGATCCGTCCTCTCCGGCACCACGGTCTTCCAAGCCAGTGCGAAGGACGACGTCGCGGTCACCCAGCTCTCGTTCTGGGAGGGAGCCAAGCGCCTCGGCTACGGCGTCGCCGGAGCGGACGGCTGGACCCTCCCGGTCGACACCCGCTCGTTCCCGGAGGGCTCGCACGTCTTCGTGGCGAAGGCTCGGGACGCCGCCGGCAACATCGGGAGCAGCGCCTCCGTCACCGTCACGGTCTCGCAGGCCGCTGCACCTGCCGCTCCCACGCCCTCCGCGCCGGCGCCCACGCCCTCCGCACCGGCGCCCGATCCCTCCGCGTCCGAGCCGACGACGACGCCCGCGCCTCCGACAGCCACGCCGTCTCCTCCTGCCGCGTCACCGACGGCACCCGCGCCGTCGGCGACCGCGCCCGCTCCTCCGGTCGCGTCGCCGACTCCGACCTCCGCCGCGCCGACGCCGTCGGCGTCACCCCTCCCCACCACCGGTCCGCCGC
>NZ_JAMRYM010000152.1:0-5378 GCF_023743255.1 Rathayibacter rubneri
GTCTCCCCGCCGCGCGTCCGCCCGCCGGACCGTCTGCACGAAGACGCCCGAGCTCGCGGTCGGCGAGCCGTTCGCGAGCCGGTGCGCACCGCCTCCCGCGTCGGCCGTCGAGGCGCGCCTCCGGGCGCTGCTGGCCGAGCGGCTCGAGTTCGAGCCGGGGCTCACGGCGGTCCGGTTGTCGCGCCCCTTCTTCGACCACCTCGAGGCGTGGCCCGACATCGTCCTCGGCGACCTGCGGGTCGCGATCGAGTACGACTCCACGGGGCGGCACGGGCTCGAGCACGTGGGGAAGCGCGAGGGGGCCGACCGGCGCAAGGACCGCGCGCTGCGGGCGGTGGGCTGGGAGGTGCTGCGGGTGCGCACGGGGCGGCTCGCTCCGCTCGGCCCCTTCGATCTCGTGGCGTCGTCGGTCACCGCGGTACTGGCCGATCGGGTGCTCGAGCGGCTGCGCGAGATCCGCGGACCGCTGCTGGTCGACGCGTGGTGCCGCTGAGCGGAGTGCGCGCGGAGGAGGGGGTCAGGTGCGCAGCGCCAGTGCCTCGCTCACCCAGCGGCGGTGCAGCGCCCACGGGTCGGGCTCGCCGGCCCGCACGGTCTCGACGTGGCGGTCGAGCGCGGGGCTCCGGGCGAACCACTCGGTCCGCTCCAGCCGCTCGGCGGCGAACTGCGCGTGCCGGTGCTGCTCGAGCGGGCGGCCGCCGCGTTCGAACGCCAGCAGCTCCTCGTGCCGGAGCCGGTGCAGCCGCTGGCGGGGGTTGGCGCTCGTGCCGATCTTGAGGCGCTCGCCGAAGCGGATGTAGTAGACGACCTCGACGCGCGGCGGCCCCAGCTCGCCGTCCGGCACCTCGCCGTGCCGCCACTCGCACGCGGCGCACAGCCATGCCGAGGGCAGGCGCACGCCGAGGCGGGACCCGCAGACCGCGCACGGCGACGGCAGGGCGTCGACGACTCCGTCCTCCTGCGCCACCCAGTCGTGCGCGAGGCCGAGGTGGGCCGGGCACAGCGCCACGGGGGCGCCCGCCTCGGCCCGGGAGGCGCACCCGTCGATCGAGCAGGCGGGGGCGGTGGAGCGGGGCATGCCCCGACGCTAGGCGCGACGACCGACACGCGGTCGCCGGCCCGGCGGCAGCGCTCAGTCCAGGCGGTCGACCAGGGCCGACGCGGCGCCCGTGTAGCCCGCGGGGGTCAGCGCCAGCAGGCGCGCCTTGGCGGCGTCGCCGATGTCGAGCCCGTCGACGAACGACGCGAGGTCCTCGGCGCCGAGGCGCTTGCCGCGGGTCAGGTCCTTGAGCATCGCGTACGGGTCGGTGATCGAGGAGCGCCCCGCGGTGACCTCCGCGCGGATCACGGTCTGGATCGCCTCGGCGAGCACCTCCCAGTTGCTGTCGAGGTCGGCGGCCAGCGCGCGCGGGTCGAGGTCGATCTCGAGCAGGCCGCGGGCGATGTTGTCGAGGGCGAGCAGCGAGTGGCCGAAGGCGACTCCGATGTTGCGCTGCGTCGTCGAGTCGGTGAGGTCGCGCTGCAGGCGCGAGGTGACGAGGGTCTGCGCGAGCGAGTCGAGCAGCGCGCTCGAGAGCTCGAGGTTGGCTTCGGCGTTCTCGAACCGGATCGGGTTGATCTTGTGCGGCATGGTCGACGAGCCCGTCGCTCCGGCCTGCGGGATCTGCCGGAAGTAGCCCATCGAGATGTAGGTCCAGATGTCGGTGCAGATGTTGTGCAGGATCCGGTTCGCGTGAGCGGCCTTGCCGTAGAGCTCCGCTTGCCAGTCGTGCGACTCGATCTGGGTGGTGAGCGGGTTGAAGTCGAGTCCGAGGGAGGTGACGAACTCCTCGGCGAGTCCCGCCCAGTCGACGTCGGGGTCGCTCGCGAGGTGCGCGGCGAAGGTGCCGGTCGCGCCGCTGAACTTGCCCAGGTACTCCGTCGCGTCGATCTGCGCGAGCACCCGCTCGAGGCGGTACGCGTAGACCGCGAACTCCTTGCCCATGGTGGTGGGGGTGGCGGGCTGGCCGTGGGTGCGACTGAGCATGGCCTCGTCGCGGTAGCGCACGGCGAGCTCGCGGAGGGAGTCGACGACCGAGCGGAGCTTGGGCCGCCAGATCTCGCCGACGGCCTGCCGCACCACGATCGCGTAGGAGAGGTTGTTGATGTCCTCGCTGGTGGCGGCGAAGTGGGTGAGCTCGGCGATGCGCTCCAGGCCCAGGTCGGCGAGCCAGTGGCGCACGAGGTACTCGACGGCCTTCACGTCGTGGCGGGTGGTGGCCTCGAGGGTCGCGAGCTCGTCGATCTCGGCCTGGCCGAAGTCGCGGGCGCGGCGGCGGAGCTCCTCGGCGGTGGCCGCGTCGACCGGCTCGGAGCCGAAGAGGCGGCGATCGGTCAGCGCGAGCAGCCACTCGACCTCGACGTGCACGCGCGCGCGGTTCAGTCCGGCCTCCGAGAGGTACTCGCCGAGCGAGGAGACGGCGGAGCTGTAGCGGCCGTCGAGCGGGCTGAGCGGCTGGAGGGGGAGCGTCATGCGGTGGTGCCTTCCGGTTCTCGGGAGTCTGTCTCGGTGAGGACGGTGCGGTTGCCGCGCAGTCCCGGTTCGATCTGGGCGAAGAGCGACTCGCAGGCCCGCTCGATGAGCGCGAGCACCGAGTCGAACGCCGCCGCATCGGAATAGTAGGGGTCGGGCACATCGCCCTGCGGTGAGAGGCCGGGCTCGAAGGCGAGCAGTCGGCGCACCTTCTGCCGGTCGACGTCGGTGCGCGCCCACGACCGCAGCGCCCGCTCGTGGCCCTGGTCGAGCGCCACGACGAGGTCGAACTCGGCGAACCGCGCCGGATCGAAGAGCTGCGCGCGGTGCCGCTCCCCGTCCAGGCCCCGGCGCTGCAGGGCGTCGAGCGCCCGGTGGTCGGCCTGCTCGCCGAGGTGCCACTCGCCGGTGCCCGCGGACGAGATCTCGATGGCCGACGCGAGGCCCGCCCGCTCGGCGAGGGAGCGGAGCACCGCCTCGGCCATCGGCGACCGGCAGATGTTGCCGGTGCAGACGAAGCACACGGCGAACGCCGAGGGCGCGAGGGGGCGGGGGGTCACCCGCTCATTCTGGTGCACGGCGGCTCCCTCACACCCGGTCGATCCACGACCTCCTCCCCGATCGGGCCCTCCTGCGTCCCGGCGGTGGTGCGGCGCGGCGATGCTCTCCACGGGGGCGGACTGCGGGGGCGCAGGGCGGAGGCGAGCACGGTGATCGAGCAGGACGCGAACGGGGCGGGAGCGCTGCTGCGGGCTCTCGCGAGCAGGGTCGGGGAGCTGAGGGCGCGCAGCGGCGGACTGCTGCCCGACGCCGACTGGGAGGACGCGGCGGCGAGGAGCTACGCCGACCGGGCCGCGGAGCTCCTCGGGGGCCTCGCGGCGGCGGAGGCGGCGGCCGAGACGCTGGCGCTGGGAGCGCCGTGACCGCCCGGGTCGAGACGCTCGAGCTCGAGGAGCGGAGCCGGATCCTCGTGGCCCTGGAGGAGGGCCTGGCCGGATGCGCGGCCGACGTCGACGCCGCCGCACCCGTCGTCTCGGTGCACTCGCCCGAGCGCGCGGGCGAGCTCGCGCACCTCGGTGCGCGGCTGCGGCTGCTCGAGGCCGACGCCGGGACCCTCCGACGCGGCCTCGGCCTCGCGGTCGTGTCCTACGCGGGCGCCGAGTCGTCGACCCTGCCGCTGCTCGCCGGACCGGCGCTCGCCGCGACGAGCTGGGGGCTGCGGGCGGTCGAGTCGGCCGAGCGCCGGTCGCCGACCGCCCTCGAGGACGCCGCGGCCCTGGTGGGCGCGGTCGTCGAGGCGGTGCGGGGGTCGGCCGAGGCGCTCCTGCCGGGTGGGGACCGCTCGGCGCTCGCGCAGGAGCGCGACGAGCTGGTGCGGGCGCTCCTGGGCGATGCGCTGGTGGTCGAGGGGATCCGCGCCCTGATCTCGTCGATCGGGCTCGGCACCGAGATCGGAGTGCTCCTCGTGCCGCCGCCGATCGCGGCGGTCCTCGGCAGGCCGCCGGCCGAGGACCTCCTCGGCAGCGGCGTCGGCTCGGCGAGCGGGGTGCTCGTCGTGCTCGGGACGCTCTTCGGCGTCCTCCCGGCGCCGGGGGAGCGGCGGCTGCGCGTCGAGGAGGCGGCCCCCCCGCCGCTCCCGTTCGGTTCGGTTCAGGCCCCGCCGCGCGGCTGGGGCGAGCTCGCCGGCCGCATTCCGCCGAGCGACCCCGACGGCCCGCAGGTCGTGATCGAGCGCTACGGAGCCCAGTGGCTGGTCGCCGTCTCGGGCACGACCGACTGGAGCGGGGATCCCGAGCAGGCGTTCGGCGCGGCGGCGAACCTCGAGGCGATGAGCGGGGGTGCGGGGACCTCGGTGCAGGGGACGCTGGCGGCGATGGAGGCGGCGGGCATCCCTCCGGGGGCGCCCGTCACGATCGTCGCGCACTCCCAGGGCGGGTTGATCGCCGCGCGCGTGGCGCAGTCGGGCCGCTACGACGTCCACGACGTGGTCGCGTTCGGCAGCCCCGTCCGTGGCGTCGACCTGCCCGCGGGCACGCGGACGGTGTCGGTCGAGCACTCCGACGACCTGGTGCCGGCCCTCGCCGGCTTCGGGCGGTCGGGCTCGATGGAGCCGGGCGTCGTGCTCGTCGAGCGGCCGTCCGACCCCGGCGCCACCCGGCAGGAGGGCGCGGTGCCCGCCCACGCGCTCGACTCCTACCTCGCCACCGCGCGGGGGCTCGACGCGGATCCCCGGCCCGCCGCGGCGGGTGCCGCCCTGTTCGCGCTCTGGCGCGGGGCCCCGGACTCCCGCGTCGCGGTCCGCCTGACGACGGTGCCGGTCAGCCCTCGCGCGAGCGCAGGAGCGGCCGCACGAGGAGCCCGATGAACCAGTTGACGATCGCGAGGACGAGTGCGCCGAGCACGCCCCACCAGAACCCGTCCACCTCGAGCCCGAAGCCGAACAGCCCGCTGACCCAGGCGGTCAGCAGCAGGAGGAGGCCGTTGACCAGGAACGAGATCAGACCGAGGGTGAGCAGGTACAGCGGGAAGGCGACCACTCGGATCACACCGCCCACGACGGCGTTCACGACGCCGAAGATCACCGCCACCAGGAGGTACGTGAGGATCGCGGCGGTGGGCCCCTCCTCGTACGGGTCGACGCGCACGCCCGACACCACCAGCGTGGTGAGCCAGATCGCGACGGCGTTGGTCAGGAGGCCGATGAGGAGTCTGCGCATGACTCCACTATCCCGCTCCTCACCGGTGCCCGCGACGGGGGTGCACCCGCACGGGTGGTCAGCGCTCCGGCTCCCCGATGGACGGGACGGGGACGGGAGGGCACAGCCGCGGGTCGGTGCTGCAGTCGGGCAGCGGAGGGAGCGGGGGC
>NZ_JAMRYM010000153.1:0-5211 GCF_023743255.1 Rathayibacter rubneri
GATCACCGCGGCGCCGCGGATCCTCGCGGAGGAGACCGGCGACCAGCTGGCCGCGGCGGCGCGACTCGCCGCCGGGGATCCGCCCGCGGCGCTCGAGCAGGCCCGGCGCGCGGCCGACCGCTCGCGCTCGGCTCTGGACGAGGCGCTCGTCGATCTGGACGGACCGTCGGCGGCCGTGCCCGCGAGTCCGGGCGCCGACGCCTCCCTGAACGCGCTCCCGGCGGTCTGAGGCTGCCGCGCCCCGCGTGCCATAGTGAGGGTCATGGCGTCCTTCCTCGTTGTCCCGCAGTGGCAGGGCTCGGCGTCGACCCGCGCGATGCGCCTGGTCGACGGCGCCGAGGCGATCCGCGGCGACCTGCCCTCCTCCGCCACCGTCGCCGTCGAGATCCCCGCCGAGGCGGGCGACGCGCAGGACACCGGGATCCGCCGCTACGCCTCCGTCGCGACGACCGCCGAGCGCGTCCGCGAGGCGCTCGCCGGCCGGACCGGCCCGGTGATCACGATCGGAGGCGACTGCGGCGTCGAGTTCGCCGCGATCGGCCACGCCGTCCGCACCGCGGAGGGGCCCGTCGCCCTCGTCTGGCTCGACGCGCACCCGGATGCGAACACGCCCGCCACCTCTCCGAGCGGCGCCTTCTCGGGCATGGTCCTCTCGGCCGTCCTCGGCCGCGGCGTCGGCCTGCTCAGCGCGGAGGCCGGGGAGCGCGTCGAGGACGAGCGCGTCGTGCTCGGCGGCGTGCGCTCGATCGACCCGGGCGAGATCGACGGGCTCCTCGAGCGCGGTGCGCGCAGCCTCCCCGCCGACGAGCTCGATCCCGAGTCGCTCGTCGCCGCCGTCGAGGCCACCGGCGCCCGCTCCGTGTACGTGCACATGGACCTCGACGTCCTGGACCCGGCCGAGATCGCCGGGCTGTTCGACCCGGTCCCCTTCGGCGTCCCGGCGGCCCGGCTCGTCGCGAGCCTCGAGGCGCTGCGAGCGCGCTTCCCGCTCGCCGGCGCCGGAGTCACGTCGTTCGCCCCCGCCTCGCCCGCGGCCGCGGTCGACGACCTGCCCACGATCCTCCGCCTGCTCGGCGCGCTGGCCCGCGGGGCCTGAGCGACCACTCGGAATGCGGACCGTCGGACGGCGCGATGTCGGAGGCACCAGGCAGGATGGTCGGACGCGACCGAGCGGAGGACCGACGTGCGAGAGCCCAGCGTGAGCGAGCCCCGCGGGAGCGAGCCCGGCGTGAGCGGAACCGGCGTGAGCGGGCGGGGCGCGAGCGGCGACCGCCCGCGTGTGCGGACGGAGCGGCGCGGGCACGTGCTCGAGATCGTCCTCGACCGTCCCGAGAAGCGGAACGCCGCCGATCTGGCGATGCTCTCCGCCCTCGCCGGGGCGTACGGCGAGCTCGACCGCGACCCCGAGCTGCGCGTCGGCGTCGTCCTCGCCGCGGGCGAGCACTTCACCGCCGGGCTCGACCTGGCCGACATCGGCCCCCGGATCACCTCGGGCGGACTCGACTTCGTCCCCGAGGGCGGCCTCGATCCGTGGGGACTGCGGACGCGCCCCGTGTCCAAGCCCGTCGTCATCGGGCTGCAGGGCACGTGCCTGACGCTCGGCATCGAGCTCGCTCTCGCGAGCGACGTGGTGGTCGCGGAGGAGTCGACGAGCTTCGGCCAGATCGAGGTCGCCCGTGGCATCCTGCCGTTCGGCGGCGCGACGCTGCGCTTCCCGCGGGCCGCCGGCTGGGGCGACGCCATGCGCTGGATCCTGACGGGCGACTCCTTCGACGCCGCCGAGGCGCACCGCATCGGACTGGTGCAGCAGGTCGTCCGCGACGGAGGGGGCGCCGACGCCGCCCGAGCGGTCGCCGAGCGGATCGCCGCCCAGGCACCGCTCGCGGTGCAGGCGGCCCTCGCGAACGCCCGGCTAGCCCTGTCCTCCTCCGACGACGAGGCGGCGAGCGCTCTGCCCGCCGAGCTCGCCCGACTCGCCGCGTCCGAGGACGCCGGCATCGGCCTGCGCTCCTTCCTCTCGCGGACGACCGCGGAGTTCACCGGACGATGAGCGACGAGATCCTCGCCCCCGCGGCCGCCGCCCGTCCCGCCGCGGCCGCCCATCCCGCCGCGCACGCCTCCTCACTCGAGGCGCAGCAGGAGCGCGCCGCCCGCCAGCTCGAGGTGCGCCTGCGCTACGGCGACCAGGTGTGGGAGCTGCGGGAGGTCGACCACTTCGCCGTCTTCTCGCGCGCGAGCCGCGCCCGACGGGCCGGACGGGTGCTCGTCGCCTCCGGCTACGAGATCGCGATCTCCCGGCTGCGTCTGCGGCACGTCCTCGTCGCGAGCCACCACGCCGCGGTCCACGAGGAGGCCACCACGGCGTTCCTCCGCCAGGTCATCGACGCCGTCGAGAGCGAGGGCGGCCGCTACGACGGCTGGCGCGCCGAGATCGTGCCCGCCCACTGACCTCCCGCCGGCCGCGCCGGCACCCCCGCCGGGACGGAGCGTCCCGGCCAGCAGTCACGGGCGGACGCCCGAGAAGGATCCGGACACCATGAGCACCGACACCACCCCCGCCGACGAGTTCGACCTCATCGTCATCGGAGCGGGACCCGTGGGCGAGAACATCGCCGACAGGGCCGTCCAGGGCGGCCTCACCGCGGCGATCGTCGAGAGCGAGCTCGTGGGCGGCGAGTGCTCGTACTGGGCCTGCATGCCCTCCAAGGCGCTGCTGCGGGCCCCGATGGCGCTGCGAGCCGCACGCGATCTCCCCGGCGCCGCGCAGGCCGTGACCGGCGGGGTCGACGTGGCCGCGCTCCTCGCGCACCGCGACTCCGTCACGAGCGGCTTCGACGACCACGGCCAGGTGCAGTGGCTCGAGGGAGCGGGCATCGAGCTGGTGCGCGGGCACGGTCGCCTGAGCGGCGAGCGGGAGGTCACCGTGACCGCCCCGGACGGCACCGAGCGCGTCCTCCGTGCCCGGTCGGCCGTCGCCGTCGCGACCGGCACGACCGCCGTCGTCCCCGATGTCCCCGGACTCCGCGACGCCGCTCCCTGGACGAGCCGCGAGGCGACCAGCGCCGAGACCGTGCCGCCCAGGCTCGTCGTCATCGGCGGCGGAGTGGTCGCACTCGAGATGGCCACCGCGTACGCGGGGATGGGCTCCTCCGTCACCCTGCTCGCGCGCAGCGGGCTGCTCGCCCCCTTCGAGCCCTTCGCCGGCACGCTGGTCGGCGACTCGCTCCGCGAGCTCGGCGTCGACGTCCGCCTCGGAGCCTCGCCCGCCTCGGTCGAGCGCTGTGCCGACGGCACCGTCTCGGTCGCGCTCGAGAACGGCGGCACCGTCGAGGCCGACGAGATCCTCGCGGCCACCGGCCGGGCCCCGCACACGCGCGACGTCGGACTCGAGACCGTCGGCCTCGAGCCGGGCTCGTCCCTCACCGTCGACGACACGATGCTCGTGCTGGGCGCCGACGGTGCGCCGATCGGCGGCTCCACGCCGTGGCTCTACGGAGTGGGCGACGTGAACCACCGCGCGCTCCTCACCCACCAGGGCAAGTACCAGGCCCGCGCGGCGGGCGACGTCATCGTGGCCCGCGCCACCGGAGCCGAGGTGCACGACTCCGCGTGGGGCGCTCACGTCGCCACCGCCGACCACGAGGCCGTTCCGCAGGTCGTCTTCACCGACCCCGAGGTCGCCTCGGTCGGCCTCACGGCCGCGGCCGCCGAGAAGGCCGGCTACCGCACTCGCGTCGTCGACTACGAGATCGGCTCCGTCGCCGGAGCCTCGCTCGCCGCGGTCGGCTACACGGGCACCGCGCGCATGGTCGTCGACGAGGACCGCCGCGTCGTGCTGGGCGTCACGTTCGTGGGCAAGGAGGTCGGCGAGCTCCTCCACTCGGCCACGATCGCGGTCGTCGGCGAGGTGCCGCTCTCGCGGCTCTGGCACGCCGTCCCCTCGTACCCGACGATCAGCGAGGTGTGGCTGCGCCTGCTCGAGACCTACGGCCGCGAGAGCGCGTGAGCACGCTCCGCAGGGCGGTCTCGGCTGTCGCCCTCCATCCCGTGATCACCCGCCCCGGGTACCTCTTCGGGTGCGCGGTCGGGCTCGCCTGGGGCGCCGTGTGGAGCACCGGGCGGATCGAGCGGCGGAACGGCCTCGTCGTCTTCCGCGGCATGCCGGACTGGTCCTACGGTCGGGGCGGCTCGTGCGTCGGCACGAGCTACTTCACCGGCACCAACGCCTCGGACCGCGTCCTCGAGCACGAGGCCGTGCACAAGCAGCAGTGGAAGCGCTACGGGATGTGGTTCCCGTTCGCCTACCTCGTGGCGGGTCGCGATCCGCTGCGCAATCGATTCGAGATCGAAGCCGGTCTCGAGAAGGGCGGATACCTCCGTGGTCGCTGACATGAAGGGGCGCGTCGTCGTGCTCACCGGAGCGAGCTCCGGAATCGGGAGGATCGCCGCGGGCGAGCTGTCGCGAGCGGGGGCGACCGTCGCGGTGGTCGGCCGCAACGCCGAGCGCACCCGCTCGGTCGCCGCCGATGTCGGAGGCGTGCCCTTTGTGGCCGACTTCGACCGGCTCGACGACGTGCGCGCGCTCGCGAGCGCGCTGCTGGAGCGCTTCGACGGGATCGACGTGCTGGCGAACAACGCCGGCGGCCTCGTGTCGGAGCGGGGGGTGTCGGCCGACGGCTTCGAGCGGACGATCCAGAGCAATCACCTGGCGCCGTTCCTGCTGACCCGCCTGCTGCTGCCGCGCCTCATCGAGACGGGCGCCTCCCGGCCCGGAGCGCGGGTCGTCTCGACCGCGAGCGTCGCCAACCGGTTCGGGCGCCTGGACCTGGAGGACCTCGACCGGAGGAAGGGGCCGTGGCTGGGCGGATGGCGCGCCTACGGGACGTCCAAGCTCGCGACGATCCTCTTCGTCCGGGAGCTGGCCGAGCGCCTCCTGCCCACCGCCGTGGACGCCTACTCGTTCCACCCCGGATTCGTGGCCACCGGCTTCGGCGCCGACTCCCGCCTGATGAAGACGCTCCAGACCCTGACCTCGGGCTCCTACGGCATCACCGCCGAGGCGGGGGCGGTGCCGCTGATCACGCTCTGCTCCGAGCCCGACGTGGGAGCCGCGAGCGGCACCTACTTCGACGGCTTGAGGCCCGGCGGCGCCGTCGCACCCCAGGCCCGCGACCGCCGCCTCGGCACCGACCTCTGGGACCTCTCGAGCCG
>NZ_JAMRYM010000154.1:0-5136 GCF_023743255.1 Rathayibacter rubneri
CCCCTCTCCCCCGACCGCCAGAGGGCGTCGACGCTGCCGAGGACGAAGGAGCGCAGGCGCTCCGCGGTCGCGGGGGCCACCCCCTCGGTCAGCGCGAGGTCGACGAGGTGGCGGTAGGCGATCCCGCCGAAGAGGGCGCCGTCCCCCGTGCCCTGGTCGACGAGGACGCCGTCGGGGGCGAGGCGGTCGAGCAGGTCCTGGGCCGTGAGGGCCGCGTGTGCGACGAGCCGGGCGTCCGGGCGCAGGCGGTGCAGGGCGAGCGCCGCGCCGATGTAGACGCCGTGGTTGTAGCTGAACGCCCAGTCGTCGCGGGCGGAGCCGCCCTCGCGGCCGATGCCGTCGGCGACGAATCCCGACTCCGGATCGCGCAGCCGCACGTGCATCCAGTCGAAGGCGGCGCGCGCGAGCTCCTCGCGGCCGTCGGGGCGGAGCAGCTCGAGCCGTGCTCCGAGGATCGCGAACGGCCCGTTGGCGGGCGCGTTCTTGTAGTCGAGCTGCCGGCGGCGCCAGGCCAGGCTCGCGCCGTGGCGGAGGTTCCAGCCCGTCCGGGCGGAGAAGCGCCAGAGCCGGTCGGCGCGGTCCAGCCAGCGGGGCCCGCCCGTCGCGGCGCCGAGCCGGACGAGCGAGCCGCCGAGCCACATCATGTCGTCGAAGTAGCCGTTGACGAGTCGGCCGCCGTTGCGGAGCCGGATCGCGCGGTGCACGCGGCGCGCCCGATCGAGATGCGACTCGTCTCCGGTGCGCTCGAAGGCGTCGACCGCCGCGTCGATCGCGTGCGCCAGCCACCAGTAGTGGAAGGGCGCGTCGGCGGCGATCGAGGTGGGGTAGCTCGCGTGGTACCCGAGCACCGGCGCGCGGAAGAGCAGGTCGAGACTGCGCTGCGCGAGGTCCGCCCGCTGCTCGGGCGGGGTCGGGCTACTCGTAGACGTGGGGCGCGAGGATCGCGACATCGCGCAGGTTGCGGTAGCGCTCGGCGTAGTCGAGCCCGTAGCCGATGACGAAGTCGTTGGGGATGTCGAAGCCCACGTAGGCGACGTCGACCTCGACCTTGGCGGCGCGGGGCTTGCGGAACAGCGCGCAGATCTCGACCGACTCCGCTCCTCGGCTGCGCAGGTTGCCCTGCAGCCACGAGAGGGTGAGGCCGGAGTCGATGATGTCCTCGACGATCAGGACCTTGCGGTCGGTGATGTCGGTGTCGAGATCCTTCAGGATCCGCACGACGCCCGAGGACTTGGTGCTGCTGCCGTAGGAGGAGACGGCCATCCAGTCCATGACGATGTCGAGCTTGAGCTCGCGCGCGAGGTCGGCCATGACCATGACCGCACCGCGCAGGACGCCCACGATCAGAAGGTTCTCGCCCTGGTAGTCGCGCTCGATCGCGCGGGCCAGGTCGCGGATCCGCGCGTGGATCTCGGCCTCGGTGTAGAGGACCTCGGTGATGTCGTCGGCGATGTCGGCTGCTTCCACCCGATCACTCTACGGGGGCCCGGGGAGCGGTGAGCGCTCGGCTCCCTCTGCTGGTCAGGGGCCCGGAAGGGCAGTGAGCGCTCGGCTCCCTCTGCTGGTCAGGGGCCCGGAAGGGCAGTGAGCGCTCGGCTCCCTGGTCAGGGGCCCGGAAGGGCAGTGAGCGCTCGGCTCCCTGGTCAGGGGCCCGGAAGGGCAGTGAGGGCTCGGCTCCCTCTGCTGGTCGAGTAGCCGCGCAGCGGCGTATCGAGACTCGAGTCCGCGCGGAGCTCGGGAGTCGGTGGATCTCGATACACCCGCTGCCCGGGCTCCTCGATCAACGAGCGGTGCGCGTCTCCGAGCGGAGCGGTGGGCCTGCGGGCGGAGACGCTGCCGCAGGTCAGTGCGGGCGGGCCGGCGCGAAGACGAGGGCGGAGCCCGAGCGGGTCGCGACGACGCCGGGCAGGTCGACGCCCCTCTGGCCGTGCCAGTCGGTGACGAGAGCGGCGACGGCCAGGGTCTGCGCGCGCGAGAGCGCGACTCCGAACTCGTTCGAGACGACCAGGCGGATGATGCGCTGCCGCAGCGCGGGCGGATCGGCGGCCAGCCCCCGGGCGTCGACGGTCACGTGCCCCTCGTCGTTCTGGCCGACGAGCTCGAGCGCCCAGTCGAGCGCCATCGCGTCGAGTGCGTCGCCGTCCTCGCGGAGCTGCTCGGCGGTGCGGGCGAGGGCCTCGGCGATGCCCGGGCCGAGCTCGTCCTCGAGCACGGGCAGCACCGAGCGGCGGACGCGGACCCGGGAGTAGCGGACGTCGTCGTTGTGGGGGTCGTCCCAGGGCTCGAGGCCGGCGTCGGCGCAGGCGGCGCGGGTGCTCGCGCGGCGGATCCCCAGCGGCGGGCGGCGCAGCGGTCCGCTCACGGCCGCCATGCCGTGCAGGCTCGCGGCTCCCGCCCCGCGCGCGAGGCCCAGGAGGACCGTCTCGGCCTGGTCGTCGAGGGTGTGCGCGAGGAGGACGGCCGCGGCGCCCGTCGCCTCGAGGGCATCGGCGAGGGCGCCGTGGCGCGCGGTGCGGGCGGCCGCCTCCGGTCCGTCCTCGCCCGTTCGCACCGAGACGACCTCGACGAGGACGGGCGCGAGGCCCAGAGCGCGCGCCTGGTCGGCGGCCCGGCGGGCGACGCCTGCGGAGCCCTCCTGCAGGCCGTGGTCGACGATCACGGCGCCGGCGCGGAGGCCCGCGCGGGGCGCCTCGAACGCGACGGCCGCGGCCAGCGCGAGCGAGTCCGCTCCTCCGCTCAGGGCGACGAGGACGAGCGAGTCGCGCTCGAGCCCGTCGAAGCCGGCGCGGACGGCGCGCCGGATGTCGGCGACGGCGGGGGTCAGACGGGGGCGATCGGGCACATCAAGTAACGTTAGGCCAGCGATCCGGCCTGCGAGCGCTGGCCTGTGCACGCGCTCGGGGAGGCGGATCCGATCCGCCGATGCGCCGCCCGCGGCGCCACCGACTCAAGGAGCGAACATGGCCGCATACGACGTCGTCGTAGAGATCCCCAAGGGCAGCCGCAACAAGTACGAGGTCGACCACGAGACCGGTCGCGTGTACCTCGACCGGGTGCTCTTCACCTCCTTCGTCTACCCGACGGACTACGGCTACTTCGAGAACACCCTCGGCCTCGACGGCGACCCCGTCGACGCGCTGGTGCTGCTCGAGTACCCGGTCTTCCCCGGCGTGGGCGTCTCGGTGCGCCCCGTGGGCGTCCTCAACATGAGCGACGAGGCCGGCTCCGACGCCAAGGTGATCGTGGTCCCCGCGAAGGACCCGCGCTGGCAGCACATCCAGGACATCGGCGACGTCCCGGAGCAGACCAAGAACGAGATCAAGCACTTCTTCGAGCGCTACAAGGACCTGGAGCCCGGCAAGTGGGTCAAGGTCGAGGCGTGGGGCGACGCGGCCGAGGCCGAGCAGATCGTCCAGGACGGCATCAAGAAGCTGGCCGAAGAGGGTCACTGACCCCTCGCGGAACGACGAGAACCCGCTCCCTCCGGAGTCCAGCAGCTGCTGGATCGCCGGTGGGGGCGGGTTCTCCGCGTCCGGGCCGAGCGGGCCGGACGGGGCTAGGCCGCCGGGCGGCCGACCATGCCGGTCGGGGTGCCCCAGATGGAGTGGATGCGCACCGGCGCGTTGGGGTTCGGCGCCTCGATGATCTGGCCGTTCCCGAGGTAGATGGCGACGTGGTAGTAGTCGCCCGCTCCGCCCCAGAAGATCAGGTCGCCGCGCTGGCGCTCGCTGTAGGGGACGAGCTTGCCGTCCGCCGCCATGGTGTTGTACTGGTTCGTCGCCGAGTGGGTGCCGATGTAGCGGCCGGCGGAGGCGTAGGACTGCTTGGTGAGTCCCGAGCAGTCCCAGACGTCCGGGCCCATGCCGCCGAGCAGGTACCGCTCGCCGAGCTGGGCGGACGCGTAGGCGATGGCGGTCTCGACCTCGCTGGTGTTCGGCTGGCCGACCGGAGCGGGCGCGGTCGGCCTCCTCGGAGAGCGTCCGGTGCTCGTCGACGGCGACGTCGGCCTGCGCCGCGAGGGACTCGGCGTTCTGCTTGTCGCCGAGGGCGTCGGCGTAGACCTTCTGCGACTGCTCCGTCAGCTGCGACATCGCCCCGAGCTGGTAGAGCAGATCGCCCGCGTTCTCGCCGCTGGCGACGAGGCTCATCGAGAGGTCGCCACCGGCGGCCTTGGACAGGTGCGCGGCGAGCAGCCCCGCGCGCATCCGCGAGGTCTGGGCCTTCGCGGACGCCTCGGCGGCGCGGTCCTCGAGGTCGGTCACGGCCTGCGCGGCGGTGGCGAGGGCGTCCGACGCCTGGCGCCAGGTCTCGGCCCTGCGCATCGCCTCGACGGAGGCCTCGTCGACCGCGCTCTGCAGGCCGGCGACCAGCCCGGTGATCGAGTCGATCTCGGCCTGCTTGGCCGCCTCGTCGAGCTTCGCGTTCTGCACGTCGTCCCACGAGGGGTACTGCGGGTCGTCCGCCGAGGCGGGGGTGAGTCCGAAGGAGGCGGTGATCGCGGTCACCGCGAAGGCCGCGGACACCGCGAGCGGCAGTCGCCCCTTCCAGGCCCGCTCGCGCGGTGCCGGGGTGAATCCTCGTGCGGTGGTCCGAGCGTCAACCAAGGGTCACTCCTCGTGCGGCCATGAAGGGCTGGGCGTTGACGGCGGTGCCGTTCACGCGGGTCTCGTAGTGCAGGTGGCAGCCGGTGGAGGCGCCGGTGGAGCCGACCGCGGCGATCTGCTGACCGGCCTCGACCCGCTCGCCGACGCTCACGTAGATGCCGCCCGCGATGATGTGGGCGTAGCCGGTGCTGATGCCCTCGCCGTGGCTGATCTCGATCCAGTTGCCGTACGTGCCGAAGACGCCGGCGTAGGTGACGGTGCCGCTGTGAGCGGCGAAGATCGGGGTGCCGCAGGGTGCTGCGAGGTCGGTGCCGCGGTGGAACGAGCTGGTCGATCCTCCGCCGGTCGAGAGGCTGCCGCGCGGCCCGAACGTGCCGGTGATGCGCCCGTTGACGGGCTTCACCCAGCCGGAGTCGCTGACCGCGGTCGATCCGCCGCCCGCGACGGGAGCCGGAGCGGGCGCCGTGTAGCCGCCACCGCCGCCTCCGGAGCTGGGGCGGGGAGCCGCGGCCGCAGCCGCTGCGGCCGCGGC